>JAJAYN010000534.1 GCA_026786225.1 Burkholderiales bacterium
GTGCAGGTGCAGGTGCCGGCACAGGGGCGGGCTTCGCACCAAAGTCAACTTTCGGTGCCGTGGAAATGGCTTTCTCGTTTTCCACCGTGAACTGCGGCTTGATGGAATAGCTAAACAACATCGCGGTCAGATTGGTCGGGAACTGGCGCGTCAGGATGTTGTAGGCCTCGACAGCATCCGTAAAGCGCTTGCGCGCCACGGTGATGCGGTTCTCGGTGCCTTCCAGTTGCGATTGCAGCTCGCGGAAGTTGGCATCAGACTTCAATTGCGGATAGGCTTCAGCCACAACCAGCAAGCGTGACAATGCGCTGGACAGTTCGCCTTGTGCCTTCTGGAAATTCTGCAACGCCTGTGGATTGTTGACCACGTCTGCACCAACGTTCATTTGCCCAACTTTGGCGCGCGCGGTCGCGACGCCCAGAAACACATCCTTTTCCTGCTGTGCATAGCCCTGCACCGTTGCAACCAGGTTGGGAATCAGGTCGGAGCGCCGCTGGTATTGATTCAGTACCTCGGCCCAAGCCTTCTTGACGCCCTCGTCTTTTGACTGGAAGTCGTTATAGCCACAGCCGGATAAAGCCAATATCGCGGTCAAACCAAAAAATAGTGCCAATTTGCGCATGAAGTTCTCCTGAAAAAGTGTGCGGCCCATAAAGTATGCGGTGCCGCAGCCGGTAAATAGGGCTGATTATGCCCTTTGCAAGGGTGCGCGCGAGGTCATTTTTTGACGGTCACCCATTTTCAAGGCCGCTGGCACCCCGTTTCGCCATTTCGCGGCGCGCGAACATCATGTCTTCCCAGGCTTTCAACTTTTCCGTCAGGCTGCGCAACAAATACGCCGGATGATAGGTGGCAACCACCGGAACGTCGCGGTAACGATGCACACTGCCGCGCATCGCGGCCATGCTGGCATCGGACCCCGTCAGCCTGATGACGGCGGTTTTGCCGAGGGCCACGATGAGCTTCGGTTGAATCAATTCGATCTGGCGGTCAAGTAGCGGCGCACAGGCGGCTGCTTCTTCCAGAGTAGGCGTGCGGTTGCCGGGTGGACGACATTTGACGACGTTTGCGATATACACCTCACGACCGCGCTGTAAACCGGCAGCCGCCAGCACTGCATCGAGCAGCCTGCCCGCCTGCCCGACGAAGGGCTCGCCTTGCTCGTCCTCTTCTGCACCTGGGCCCTCACCGACGAACAACCAGGGTGCCGGTGCCGCGCCGACACCAAATACAGCCTGCTTCCTTTGTTTGCAAAGACCGCACGCGGTACACGCGGCCGTCTCGGCTTTGAGTTCAGCCCAGTCCATGGTCGCAATGCGAGCGGCACGCGCGGGATCGATCGTGATCGACGTAACAGCGGCCGTTTTTGCAGCCTGCAGCGGCGGGCGGTTGTTGCCTGCACGCTCTTCGTGACCCGCAACTTTCGGCACCACCACTATCGCCGATGGTACCTTTTCGTCCGGCATGCGTCCCAATTGCTGGAACGTATCCAGCAATTCAAGTTCCTGCAGAAAGTCTTCAAAGGTTCGCATGGCTACAAAATTTTCCTGACAATACTCAATCCCAGAAACAAGGCATCTTCACGACCCGCCATCGCCGGGTAATAGTCCTTGCGCACACCCAGCTGCTTGAAACCAAATTGCTCATAAAGCCGCAGGCCAGCCAGATTGGACGGGCGCACCTCCAGGTAGATAACATCAAGCCTGCCAGCGGCTGCGCGGTCGATGAGAAATCGCAGGAGCGCCTTGCCCACACCACATCGCTGCCATTTACTCGCCACCGCGAAATTCAGCAAATGCGCTTCCTCCAGCGCCGTCATGACGATCGCGTAGCCGATAAGCTCACCGCATGCCCAGCAACCCCAGCATTCGTACGCGCTCAACACCGAATCGCGGAAATTGCCGATGGTCCACGGAAACACGTACACATCTGATTCGATCGCCGCAACTGCGAAAAGATCGTGCTCGCGCAGGGCGACAAACGATAGTTCCGGGCAAGCCGGTGTTGAAAGCACGGCACTCATGGCTGGCGACTACGCTGTATCAGCCTTTGCGGCGCGATGCTCGCGACGCTCGTCGATGGTCATCGCGACTTTGTTGCGCAAATAGAGTGGTGCGGCGAATTCCGGCTTGATGGCGCTACCGATGCCGTCCGTTTTCAATTGGCGCGCGGCAATGCGCGCGACGTCCAGCGCACGCGGCAACGCACCGGAAACCACGCGCTCGATCTGATCAACGTATCGCGCGGCGAGCAATGCCGAAAGTGCGGGTACATCGAAGGCACTGCCAGTCGCGCACCAGCCATGGCCTTCGAGCGCGGGCAAAGCATCGGGCCTGGCCAGCATCGGCGCGACCACGCCTTTCCAACCTTGAGGCAAAGACAGGTCACGACGATAAGCTGCGAAATAAATCTCGCCCATGCGAGCGTCGATTGCCACCAATACCTGCGCAGCAGCCGTTTGCTCGGCAAGCGCCATTTGTGTCGGTACCGGCACCAGCGATTTGCCGATACCAAACGCCAATCCCTGCGATAGCCCGCAGGCGATACGCACCCCGGTGAATGAACCTGGCCCCTGGCCAAACGCAATTGCATCCAATTCGCGCAAGGTACACTTGGCTGCGGCAAGCAATTCATGCAGCAGGGGCAACGCCAATTCAGAGTGCCGCTGCCCGGCATCGATATCGCGCGCGAACGACGCGTCGCCACGCAAGATTGCGATAGAGAGGCGTTCGGTCGAGGTTTCGAGAGCGAGGAGGTTCATGACGCGCAGTTGGGAATGACACGCGCCAATTATAAGCGGGAGCGAAACTTAAACGGGTGTAGAGGGCGGCGCACGTAGAGATGAGGCCGCTCACCTATTAAC
>JAJAYN010000535.1 GCA_026786225.1 Burkholderiales bacterium
CGGCAACACCGAGCGCTTTACCCGCGATAGAAGACGCCCAAATACCGATGACAAATAAAGCCAGCGCGGCCGCGAGTGCGGCCAGGAAGCCGCCAAAATGATTGGAGATGAGATAAATAGGCACGCCGACCAGTGTTCCCCATGTGCCCGGCGCTTTTGGCATCAGGCCGGTGCCGAATCCAAACGCGATCATGTGCGCGGGATGTTTGAGCAGGAATTCACGATTTGGTCGCATGCGTAACGACCTCAATGATCAATGGCAAAGTGATCGAATCCGCTGGACTGGATATTGATCGCTTCGCCGTCGTCGTCGTATACGCGTACCAAAGGCTCACCAGACTGCATGCTGCCAATACGCGCAAGTGCCAGCCCGGATGCCGAAGAGAGCTCATGCAGCAACTCTCTACTGATCGCTGGCGCGGTAAAGCACAACTCGTAATCGTCACCGCCGGCCAGTGTACAGGCACGTTGTTGTTCAACACTCGCGGAGAGTAGCGAAGTAGCCAGTGGCACCTTCGGCCATTCGACACTGGCAGCCAAACCTGATCTGCGGCAAATGTGCGTGAGATCCGCAACCAGCCCATCAGAAATATCAACCGCACTGGTTGCCACACCGACGAGTGCTCGGCCCAACGCAATACGCGGATTCGGCGCTTCAAGGTGCATGACGGCGCGTTCAAATGCCGCAGTGGAAAGCGTGATATCGCCTCGCAGATGTTTCAGCGCCAATGCCGCTGCACCCAAACTTTCCGACACCCAGATATCGTCGCCCTCTTTTGCACCGTCTCGCCGGATTGCGTGACCAATAGTTATTTCCCCAAACGCCGTCAACGTGATCGACAACGGGCCGCGTGTGGTGTCGCCACCAATCAATTCGACCTGGAACTTATCGGCGAGCGCGAAAAATCCCCGTGAAAACGCCGCCAGCCAGGCCTCGTCAATCGCAGGCAAGGTCAATGCCAGTGTCACGTAACGCGGCAGCGCACCCATTGCGGCCAAATCCGACAGATTTACCGCAAGCGCTTTGTGCCCGAGTTTCTCAGCGCCCGTTTCCGGGAAGAAATGAGTTCCAGAAACCAGCGTATCGGTGGTAATCGCCAGCTCGCAACCTGGTGAAATTCGAACAAGTGCGCAATCGTCTCCGACGCCCAGTACCGCATGCCTCACGGGGCGCGTGAAGTATTTTGCAATCAGGTCGAATTCTGGCGACATGGTCGCTGGCTTGGTCAAGGGAAAACCAGCGCGCGCACCCTGATCAATCCGGCGACTTCACTACGCGCCGTGCTCTTGTGGTCACTTTAACGGTGGGCGCTTCCTTCGCTGGCTTTAGCGTCGGCGCACTCGACTGAACGGCTACTTCGTCCGCACGAACATTTGCCGCCAATTTGTCGAGGATACCGTTGACGTACTTGTGCCCATCGGTACCACCGAACGACTTTGCCAGTTCGATGGCTTCGTTGATGATGACTCGATAGGGTGTCTCGGGCATATTCTCCAGCTCGAACGCGCCCATCAGCAAGATCGCACTTTCGATTGGGCTCACTTCCTTCCATGGACGATCCAGATGGGGCTGGAGTTTTTCCTTTAGTGATTCAGCATGCATTAGTACGCCGCTAAGGATGACGGCGAACAGTTCGCTGTCTGCCTTGGCGAACCCGTCTGCCTGCGCGTACTGTTGTTCGATGTCCGAAAGACTTTGCCCGGCCAATTGCCATTGATAAAGCGCCTGCAATGCAAATTCGCGTGAGCGTCGGCGCGCACTTTTCATGATCGCTCCCGTGCCGCTGCGTTAATGGCTTTAAGGGTGAGCGCCATTTCGATGGCCACACGCGCGCAATCAGCCCCTTTCTCGGTCGTACGTGCCAACGCTTGCTCATCGGTGTTGACCGTCAAAATGCCGTTGGCAATCGGCACGCCGGTCTGCAAGGTGGCGTCCATCACACCACGGCAACTCTCATTGGCGACCACTTCAAAATGGTAAGTCTCGCCTCGAATCACGGCGCCGATGGCAATGAGTGCGTCATATTTTTGCGTATGTGCCATCGTCTGCAAAACCACAGGTATTTCAAGCGCACCCGGCACCGATACATGGTCTATGGCATCGGCATCTACACCGTATTTTTGCAATTCGGAAACGCAGGCGTTCAACAGCCCAGTCACCACGGGCTCGTTGAATCGGCTTTGCACGATACCGATTCGCAGGTGCCGTCCGTCGAGATTGATTTTGATGTATTTCATACTGCCCTTTGTTGAAGATGGTAATTACGCGACGCTATGCAATTTGCGCTCGGTTGATGGCGGAACATACTCGACGACCTCAAGATCAAAACCTGCCATCGACGGAATATTTTTGGGCCAGGCGAGCACGCGCATTTTACGGACATTGAGCTTGTGCAATATCTGCGCGCCGATGCCATACATGCGTGGGTCCCATTTCACGGCGCGCTTTGGCTTCTCGGTCGAGGCCGTGAATCTTGCAACCAGGGATTCCGCATTCTCCTGCGCGCGCAACAACACAATCACGCCGCAGCCTTCCGTGGCGACGAGACGCATCGCCTCAGTGACAGAATAAGCATGCCGGCCGTTGTCAAAATCGAACAAATCAAGCGACGTAAACGGCTCGTGCACACGTGTCAACACGGGTACTTCCGGACGAATTTCGCCGCGTGTAAGCGCCAGGTGCACTTCATTAACGGTTTTGTCATAGAAGGCGTGAAGCTTGAATGGACCATATGGTGTTGAAATGGTTTTTTCGGAAATCTGTTCGACCAGTGTTTCCGTAATCGAACGATAGCGAATCAAATCCGCGATGGTGCCGACTTTCAGGTTGTGAAGCTTGGCGAACTCATGCAAATCCGGCAGCCGCGCCATCTCGCCATCATCCTTGATGATTTCGCAGATTACCGCTGCCGGGGTTCGCCCTGCGAGATGGGCGAGATCACAACCGGCTTCGGTATGGCCCGCACGCACCAGCACGCCGCCGGACTTGGCCATCACCGGGAAGATATGGCCGGGCTGGACGATGTCGTCCGGTTTTGCATTCGCCGCAACCGCAACTTGCACGGTACGCGAGCGATCGGCTGCTGATATGCCACTGGTTACCCCGGTTGCGGCTTCGATGGACGCCGTGAACGCGGTGCCGTGCAATGCGCGATTGTCCGTCACCATCAGTGGCAGGTTTAGCTGGCGGCATCGCGATTCTTCCAGCGTCAGGCAAATCAGTCCGCGCGCGTGTTTGGCCATGAAGTTGATCGCGTCCGGTGTCACAAAGTCAGCGGCCATAACCAGATCGCCCTCGTTTTCGCGATCCTCGGCATCAACCAGTACCACCATGCGCCCAAGCCGAATGTCTTCGATAATTTCCTGCGTTGTTGCGATATTCATGGCGACTCCTTTCCCAGCATTCTCTCGACGTAGCGTGCGAGCAGATCGATTTCCAGATTTACCTTCATGCCCTTGCGCAACAGGCGGATCGTCGTCACCTGATGGGTATGCGGAATGATATTGATTTCAAACAGTGTATTGCCCTCGGCAAGGTCGCTGACTTTATTGACGGTTAACGATACACCATTAACCGTTATCGACCCTTTGCGGGCGACAAACCTGGCCAGATCCTTGGGCGCATCAATCTCCAGCCGCCACGACGCGCCCAGATCGTCGATGGCGGTCACCAGCCCCACGCCGTCGATATGACCACTTACAAGGTGGCCGCCAAGTCGGTCTCCGAAGCGCAACGACTTTTCAAGATTTACCTCTGCACCCAGCGTCAATCCAGAGGTTAGCGAAAGCGTTTCATTGGAAACATCGACTGAAAACGTTTCCGGTGATTTTTCAACCACCGTGAGGCAACAGCCACTGACAGCAATCGAATCACCAATAGCGATTTGATGCAGACCCAACTTTGGCGCGCTGATCGCCAGCCGCGTGTTTTCCGGCGTTACCTCTGCTTTCTCGATCACGCCGGTAGTCTCAACGATGCCGGTAAACATACTATTTTCCCCTCACTGCTGCGGTGATGCGCAGATCCGCGCCAATCTGCCGTACATCCGTAATATTGAGTTCAGTGCGCTCGGCCAGTTCGGTGAATTCGGGCAGCGCGAACACGCCACGTGCCGGATCACCGAGGATACTGGGTGCGACATAAGCGACAATCTCGTCAACAACACCTGCTGCCAGCAACGAACCATTCAGCTTTGCTCCCGTCTCGACCATGACCGTGTTCAGCCCGCGAACGGCAAACATCTCCATCATTTTCTGTAAATCAACTTTTCCTTTTACTTGCTCCACCGGAATCTGAACGACGTCCACGCCGCGAGCCTTGAGCTGGCTTTCCCGACTTTCATTTTGTGCGGCGGTCACCAACAACACATTGCCACCCTCAAGAATGCGCGCATTGTCGGCAACATCCAGACGGCTATCCAGCAAAATACGTAGTGGCTGGCGGTCACACGGTACATCCCGCACCGTGAGCTGCGGATCGTCCGCCATCAAGGTGCCAATACCTGTCATGACTGCGCATGCGCCTGCGCGCAGACGATGCACATCGCGTCTGGCTTCAGCACTGGTAATCCACTTTGATCGCCCGTTCGCCAAGGCGGTTTTGCCATCGAGACTGGTAGCCACTTTTAGCGTCACCCAAGGGCGACGACGCGTGACACGTGCCAGAAAACCTCTCAATTGCTCGCCGACCACATCCTCCATCAAGCCAATATCGACAACGATACCAGCATCGCGCAGTTGGGAATGTCCGCAGCCATCCACACCGTCAAACGGGTCGTGCACGGCTGATACAACACGCGCGATCCTGGCTTTGGTCAGCAAATCCGAACACGCCGGCCCACGCGACTTTGGGTGCAGGCAGCACGGCTCCAGCGTTGAGTACACCGTCGCCGATTCTGGCGACACGACGCAACTTTGCAGTGCCATGGCTTCTGCATGCGGTCGGCCACCTTTTTGGGTAAACCCCTCGCCGATAATGCGACCTTGTTTGACAATCACGCAACCGACAAACGGGTTGGGTGTGGTGATGCAACGTCCCTGCTCGGCAAGGCGAATAGCTCGTGCCATCATGGCGTGATCAAATGCGGAAAACATGAGCGCTACTGTTTCGTCACTTCGCGGATGGCGTCTTTGAATTCCTCGACATCCGAAAAGCTGCGATAGACCGAGGCGAAGCGCACATAGCCAACCTGGTCGAGTTTTTTTAGTTCTTCCATCACCATTTCACCGATTTTGCGTGAGGAGTGCTCGCGCTTTGCCTCATTGAGCACTGCCTGCTCAATGCGTTCTATTGCCTCTTCCACTTTGGCCGTCTCGACAAGCCGTTTATGTAATGCGCGGTGGAAACTGGTTTCCAGCTTCGCGCGCGAAAAGTCTTCGCGTTGGCCGTTCGATTTCACGATCGTCGGCATCCGTAGCTCCGCGCCTTCGTATGTGGTAAACCGTTTATGGCACACCGTACAGCGGCGGCGGCGGCGAACGACATCACCTTCCTCACTGACGCGAGAATCAATTACCTGTGTTTCCTGCGCGCTGCAAAACGGACATTTCATATTGTCCGCTCGTCAGAGCTCATGCGCCGTAGACGGGAAACCGCTTTGTGAGCGCACTTACCTTTTCACGAACGGCGGCAATCCTGGCTTCATCGCGTGGATGATCCAGCACGTCGGCGATCAGATTGGCAGTCAATTCTGACTCTACCTCTTTGAACCCGCGCGTCGTCATGGCCGGTGAGCCCAGGCGAACGCCGCTGGTAACAAATGGTTTTTCCGGATCGTTCGGAATGGCGTTTTTGTTGCATGTGATATGGGCATGGCCAAGTACGGCTTCAGCTTCCTTGCCGGTAATCTGCTTCGAACGCAAATCAACCAGCATCACGTGCGACTCGGTCCGACCTGAAACGATGCGTAAACCACGTTTGATCAGCGTTTTGGCCATGATGTCTGCATTCCTGAGCACCTGTGCCTGGTAAATTTTGAAGCTTGGATCCAGTGCCTCTTTGAACGCAACCGCCTTGGCGGCAATGACGTGCATCAGCGGCCCACCCTGAATACCCGGAAAAATGGCGGAATTGATCATTTTTTCAAATTCGGGCTTCATCAAAATGATGCCACCGCGCGGTCCGCGCAATGACTTGTGCGTCGTCGAGGTCACCACATCAGCGAAGGGAATCGGATTCGGGTATTCACCCGCAGCGATCAAACCTGCGTAGTGCGCCATATCGACCATCAAATACGCGCCAACTTCCTTGGCTATTTTCGCAAATCGCTCGAAATCGATACGCAAGGCATACGCCGATGCGCCTGCGAGAATCAACTTTGGCTTGTGTTCACGTGCAAGCGCTTCGACCTGATCGTAATCGATCTCCTCCCGGTCGTTCAATCCGTAGCTCACGACATTGAACCATTTCCCGCTCATGTTTACGGGCGAGCCGTGCGTCAGATGTCCGCCCATCGCAAGGCTCATTCCCAAAATGGTGTCGCCCGGTTTCAGCAGCGCAAAAAATAC
>JAJAYN010000536.1 GCA_026786225.1 Burkholderiales bacterium
AACTGTGCGGTACGCCCGGCACGTGCCCGGTGTACGCCTGCCCACCGCTTGAGGTAGCCGCAACGTGGGTGATTTCCGCGAGCAGCGTGGCATCGTCAAAGAACGGAATCCGCATCAGTCGCGATGTGCCCTCGACAACGATCTCGCTGAAGGCGGTTTGCAAGACTGAAAAATCAATATCTACTGCACGCGCACGCAGGCTGTTGCGCGGCATGGGTGTCGCTCGCATATTGGTGGCTACTTCAGCCGTTGGCTTAGTCGTGCTGCTGCGGACCAGGTTGGGGATGCTGTTCTCGGCGTTGTGCGGCGAGTCAGTCGCCTTTTGTGCAGGCAGTGTCGCTGCGTTTACCGCGGTAGGTACGCCGACAAAAAACACAATGGCGAGCGCCATGGCCAGGCAGGTTTGGTTGCGTTTACGGCATGACAACATTTTCAATTTTGTCTCCAGTTCGGACGAAAGACCCGCCGTTTTTTTCTGTGTGGATATGTCAATCCAGAACGCGATCTGGACCATGCGCTTTCGTGTCAATCCAACTCACGGCGAACAGGAATGGAGTTTCCAGAAGTGCCTCGGATGCGTAGATCGCCATTCGGCGCGCCGTTCGGAGCGAAAAGGTCCGGAAACGTGCGCCAGTGCTGGTGTTTCAATAAATTATTGTTCTGCGCAGCAATCCGTACCGCGTGTCGACTATTTGCCGGCACACGCGCCGGTTGCGCGACGCCACGTGCCCGCGAGCGGCGATGCCGCGTTGAACACGAGCCGCGACCCACCTAAATGTGCTTCGCCTGCGCCGGTTGCCAGCAAATGCGCACCGTTCAGGCGAGCGGCAAATTTGAATGCGTGCAACCCGGTGACTTCACCGTCGGCGCGTTGATATTTTTGGGTGAATGCGAGCGTCAATGCCGGATGCGCGCGTGAACACCAGCGGCCATCCACGACCGCCGGGACTGTCCACAGCATCACGCGGCTGGTGCGATCCAGCCCAAGCTTCTTCTCGGGTGCGGGCACGCGCAGCTCGGCATCGGGCAGCCAATCGCCCATGTCCCAATCGTGTGAGACGATGCGTGTGCCCGGCTTTAGCGCCAGCAATTTTGGTCTGAGCGCGATATTCACATCGGGCAATAAATACATGGTGATCACGCTGGCGCGGGTGAGGTCGGTCTTGAACAGATCCTGCGTGCGGAATTCACTGCGATTGGCCACACCGGCCTGTTTCGCATTGGTGCGGCTGGCTGCGACCAGCTGCGGATCAATTTCCACGCCGAGCCCGCGCGCGCCGAATTTCTTTGCAGCCAATATCACAATGCGGCCGTCGCCTGAACCAAGGTCGATGAGGAAATCCTGCTTGCCGACAGCGGCGATGGTGAGCATGGCTTCACTTACCGATTGCGGCGTGGTGACAAACGGCACATCGAGGTCAACGGTCTGTGCGAAGATTTCAGCGGTGGGCCAAAGCAGCAAAAAGCAGCAGGCACGGAAGAAAAATCGATTGGTGCCTTGCATGGTGTTGCAGACAGACAAAGTCATTGTCGGCATCAACAGTGATGGTTGCAGGCGCAAGCGAAATTAATCCAGCCAGCCTTTGCTCTTGAAATAGGCAAACGGCACCACCACCGATACCAGCATCAGCCCCAGCGCAAATGGGTAGCCATAATCCCACGCCAGCTCGGGAAACCAGCCTCTGAAGTTCATCCCGTAGATGCTCGCGATCAGGGTCGGCGGCAGCAGCGCGACCGAGGCCACCGAGAAAATCTTGATGATCTTGTTCTGGTTGATGTTGATGAAGCCGACCGTGGCGTCCATGAGGAAGTTGATTTTGTCGAACGCAAACGCGGTGTGGCCGTCGAGCGAATCGATGTCGCGCATGATCTGGCGGGCGTCTTCCATCTGATCGCCTTCGAGCAGTTTCTGGCGCATCAGGAACGAGACTGCGCGGCGCGTGTCCATGACGTTGCGGCGGATGCGGCCATTCAAGTCTTCTTCGTTGGCGATGCGGGCGAGTACGTTGGCGGCTTCGACGTCGGTCATTCTTTCGGTAAGCACCGAGGCGCTGATTTTTTCCAACTCTGCGTAAACGCTTTCCAGCGCATCGGCAGAATACTCGGCGTCAGTTGCGTACAGATCGAGCAGCACTTCGCGCGCATCCTCGATGTAGCCGGGCCGGGTGCGGGCGCGCATGCGCACCAGGCGAAACACCGGCAGGTCTTCGAGATGCAGCGAGAGCAGGGTGTTGTTTTTGAGAACGAAGGCGACAGGGACGTTGCGCGAATCGTCTTCGTTGAGTTCCAGCAGGAAATCGGACCGCAGGTGCAACTCGCCTGATTCGCCTTCGAAAAAGCGGGCGCTGGCTTCGAGATCCTGCATGTTCTCGGGTGAGGGCAATTCAAAATCGTAGAGCGACTTTACCCAGTCACGCTCGATCTCGGTCGGTGCGACCATGTCGATCCAGATCGGCTCGGAATTCTTCAGGTCGTCGAGCGAATCGACTTGAAGCTGGTTGAGGCGACGATTGTTGAGGACAAATACGTTAAGCATGATGGGCTTCCGCTGGGGTTGCGGGATTGTAGTGCAAACAGCACGGCGAAGTAACCGGAAATTTCGCCGTCATGCCAGCGTCATGTGCCGATGACGCCACCGTCGTCACGCGTAATCACAATCGTGGCCGAGCGCGGGCGTGCACCTGCTGCGCCCGAGGGCCAATTGCTGATCGGGTCCGCTTGCCGGTCTTCGGAAAACTCGCCCGGATGCTGGATATTGACAAACGCGGTTTTGCCGTCAGGCGTAAAGGTCAAACCAGTAATTTCGCAGCCGCGCGGGCCGGTCAGGAAGCGCCGGACCTGCCCACTGACACTGTCTACGGCGAGTAACTGGTTGTTGCCGAGATTCACATAATCACCGCGTCCCGGAATGCCGATGTCGGTGCCGATCCAGAGCGTGCCGTCCGGCGCAAACCGCAGGGTGTCCGGGCAGGCGAAGGCATCACCTTTGATATTGCCACGTTGCGCAGGGTCGGGGTGTGCCGGGTCACCGGCCAGCACGAACAAGTCCCAGTTGAACGACGTTGCGGCTGCGTCGTTGCCGGCTTCGCGCCAGCGCACGATCTGGCCATAGACGTTCTTGTCGCGCGGATTGGCTGCATCCTTGCCGGCCTTGCCCTCGGTGCCACGCTGGCTGTTGTTGGTCAGTGAGGCATAGACTTCGCCGGTTTTCGGGTGAATCACGATCCACTCCGGACGGTCCATTTTGGTTGCGCCGACGTGTTCGCCCGCGAGTTTGACGTGCACCAGCACATCGGCCTGATCGGCAAAACCATTGGCAGCCGTCAAGCCCAGTTGGCCATGCACAAGCGGCAACCACGTACCCGCGCCATCGGCGTGGAATTTGCCGGCGTAAAGGGTGCCGTGATCGAGCAGGTCGCGATTGGCTGCCCGATCCTTTGGGTTGTACGCATCGCGGGAGACGAATTTGTAAATGTATTCAAAGCGCGCGTCATCGCCGGTGTAAATCACCACGCGGCCATCGGTTGCCAGCGTGTGAAACGCACTCTCGTGTGCACAACGACCGAGCGCGGTGCGCTTGACCGGTTTTGACGTCGGGTCGAATGGATCGAACTCAACGATCCAGCCGAAGCGGTTGAACTCGTTCGGATGCTTGTCGATATTGAAGCGTTCGTCGAACTCGTGCCAGCGATAGCCTGAGCTTGGCCACACACGATAGCGCGTCTGCCGTGCGGTGGGCTTACCGGTGGGCTGCGCAAAATGACTGTGAATATTTTCTTCGCAGGTCAGATAGGTGCCCCACGGCGTAAAACCGTTGGCGCAATTCGAGTGCGTGCCCAGCACTTCAACGCCTGCCGGATCGGCGGCGGTACGCATCAATGCCGATCCGCGTGCCGGGCCACCGATGGCCATCGGCGTGCGCGATGTGATGCGGCGCGCGTATGGCGAAGGTCGCACCACTTTCCACTGCCCGGCTTCGCGCTTTACCTCAATCACCGCGCAGCCGACGGCGTTCTGTGCTTTCAGCAGTTTTTCTGCCGACCAGGTCTTCATCGCGTCCGGATACAGCAAACGCTGGTCGAGATATTCGTGGTTCAGCACCAGCAAACCGTGGTCGGCATTGTTCGAACCAGGCGGCAAGGGGAAGAAATTCATGCCGTCGTGATGCATCCCGGCCTGCAAGGCCTGGTCATCAGATGTATTGGACGCATCCGGCTTGAACAATGGCCCATCGGATACCGGATCGCCCCATGCAAAAAACACACGAGACGTATAGCCTTCTGGCACCACCACGGTGTCCGCAGACGAGATGGGAACAGACTTGAAGCCCAGCGCGGGCGTGCCTCTTGCGGCACCGCCCATGGTAGTGCAGGCGGTTTGAGAAAGCCCAACAAGGCGGGCCAGACTGCTTGCCGCACCGAGCTTGAGTACGTCACGGCGCGACCAGCGTAGCGTCGCCAGTTCATCGAGTGTGGGTTGCCCCATTCAGGGTTGACCTAAAAACAAATAGAAATTGGCGCTGCGCTGTGGTGCCTTGCCGTAGCCAAAAAACAGCGGCCCGAATACCGTGTCGAAGCCGGTGAATAATCCATATGACGACTTCAGGCGGCCATCGGAAAACAGGCTGAGGCTGTCAGACGCGCGCCCGATTTCGGCGGAGACGCCCATGTAGATACTTTTGCCAAAGGGGTTCTGCAGATTGCTCATCTGCTGGTAATAGGCGACGCGTCCGAAAGACAGCTTCTGGCCAATCAACTCACTGGGTCGATAGCCGGAGAGCTGCAGGAACCCACCCAGCGAGAACTGCTCAAAAATCGGTGCGCCGGCACCGGTGATGCGTCCATAGCGCCCGGCAACAGAAAATGTGTGCCGACCAAATGAAACGTTGTCGTGGTAATTGGCCTCGTATTTCCGGTATTCGTCGCTGGCGCCGAAAGACTTCAGGCTGGCGTAGTAGTCAAAACTTGCCATCCGTCCCGATCGCGGAAAATTTGCGTCGTCGAGATTATCGAAAACGCTGCGAAAGCGCAGTCCGCCCTGTTTCGATTTGAAGTTAGGCAGTAGTGCGCCGATATTGACGGCGGCATCAGAATTGCTGCGCAACACGCCGATGCGCGCAATCGCATCGCGGCCCAGGTCTGCGGCAAAGTCGAAACTCGCGGTTTGGCTGGTAATTTGATATTGCCCCGCGCGTTTGCCGTCGAGATAGAGGTCGATCGGGCGACGGGTCAACTCTATTGCCGGCACGATACTGAGTGCATTCGCAATGCCTGTGCCGCCGAAGGGTTGCTGAAATTGCGACGCGAAGCGCCGGTCGCGCCCGACCTGAAGATCGTGGCGCCACTCGGCCCCGGCCGAATTGAATTGCGTTTGCTGGTAGCGCATCAACAGGTTGAAACGGCCTTCGCCAGCCGTATCAGCCGCCATCGTGAGCCCGAAGCGAAGGTAATTCGGACCCCACGGTTTTTCGAATGCGTTCACCGCCAGGATGTTGCGATTGGCTTCAGTGGTGAGACCGTAGCTGACGCGCTCAAAATAGCCGCTGCCGTAAACACGGCTAATGCCAATATTGAGCTTTTTGAAATCCACCGGATCGCCCGGCTTGATTCCCAGCGTACGCAGCAGTTCCTGCTCGTTGGCGCGTTCCAGGCCGGTGACGCGAATCTCATTGATGCGGTCAGTGGCTGTGAACGGGATCGCCGCGCGTGCGGTCTGCGCGTCGCGATGCGCAAGGAAAGTTTTCTCCGGCAGCGTCAATATTTCGAGTAGCGGTGCCTGTTCGCGTGTGGCCGCCGCGCCCAGCGCGATGGCGTCACGCACGAGACTGAAATCGGTTGCACCGATGGTGTCCAGCGACGGCGATATCAGGTAGTCACCGAGCCGCAGCGATTCGAGCGAGGCGCGCATATTCTGCTCGGTGAGGATATTGATCATCTGCAACGAGACGCCGACGATGGAGAGTATTTCGTTGCGCTTCAGCAGTGGCGAACTGATGTTTACCGCGATAACGATATCGGCACCCATGTTCCGCACCACATCAACGGGCAGGTTGCGCGTAAGCCCGCCGTCGAGATAAATATTGGCACCGATCGGGTACGGTGCGATGGCACCCGGCACCGACATCGAGGCGCGCATCGCATCGGGCAGGCGGCCGCTGTCGAACACGACCATGAGCCCGGTTTCGGCATCGGTGGCCACCGCACGAAAGGGGATGGGCAGGCGATCAAAGTCGGTTGAGCCGGGCGCGCTGCGTGTGATGAGGCTGAACAGCGTGTCGAGTTTTTGCCCGGAGATGGCACCGGCAGGCAGGCGAACGCTACCGTCCTTGACGCCGAGTTCGAGCTTCAACAGACGCGTCTGGTCTTCTTCCTTGCGCTGGAAGCTGCGGTCTTCGCGCGGACTGGTATCGGTGAGCAAATCGTCCCAGTCGGCTTTTTCCAATCGACTCTCAAGTTCGCTGATGGGTGTGCCCGATGCATACGCCGCGCCGACCAGCGCACCCATACTGGTGCCCGCGATGTAGTCGATGGGAATGCGCAGCTCTTCAAGCACCTTGATGACGCCGACGTGCGCCGCGCCGCGTGCGCCACCGCCGGAAAGGGCCAGGCCGATTTTCAGGCGCGGCTTGGCGGGCGAGGCGGAGGAATTCTCAGTGCGCGTCGCCTGGGCCAATGCTTGCGTCGTCACAAAAACAAAAAACAGCAGGAGCGAAATACAGCGCAATGAGTGAAGGGAAATCATGCGGTCATTGTAGCGCGCCGAAAGCGCGCGTCAGCCTGCGATAAACGCGATGTTGGTTGGGCGTTGGCGCGCTGACGGAAAAGGGCACGAGCGCCTCATTACGGTCAGGTCGAAACCGGTTTCATCAGCCGGGAAATCTGCTTTTTAAAATCTGACGAAGCGGCAGATTTCTCCCTTCGGCAGAAACGCCAGAAAAATTAGGGAACTTCTAATAACCTCGTTTTCGTTCGCCCTGAGGTATCGAAGGGCCTTGCGGCACACGAATAATCAGCGACTTAGCATCGGTGTGCTTCGATACCTCAGCACGAACGGAGGTTATTAGAAGTTCCCATTAGTAAAACTCCAGCACCGGCGCGGTGTTTCAGACGCTTTCTGCCTGGAAGCCGCCCCCATGCTGGAGTTTGCTATCCGCAACCGGCTTGATACGAAACCACGCGGCGTACAGCGCAGGCAGGAACAGCAGCGTCAGCAGCGTGCCCACGAACAGGCCCCCCATGATCGCGACCGCCATCGGGCCGAAGAAATCCGAGCGCGTCAGCGGAATCATCGCCAGGATGGCGGCCAGCGCGGTGAGCGCAATCGGACGCAATCGTCGCACGGTGGCATCGATGATCGCGTTGAACGGATGATGCCCCTCGGCAATGTCGGTTTCAATCTGATCGATCAGGATCACCGAGTTGCGCATGATCATGCCAAACAGTGCGATGGTCCCCAGCATCGCTACAAACCCGAACGGCTTGTTGAAGATGATCAGGAACGGCGCGACGCCGATGAGCCCCAGCGGCGCGGTGAGCAGCACGAGAAACACACGCTGAAAGCTCATTAGCTGAATCATGAGCGCGGTGACGACGACAAACAGAAACAGCGGTGCACCCGCGCCTATTGACGCCTGGCCCTTGGCGCTTTCTTCGACTGCACCGGCGACATCGAGACGATAACCCGGCTCCAGCTTGGCACGGATCGGATCGAGCAGCGGATTGATCTGGCCGGTTACGGTCGCGGGCTGGACGGATGAGTCATAAATATCGGCGCGCACGATAATCGTGGGCAGGCGATCACGCCGCCAGATCACGCCGTCTTCGAATTCATAGCGCACCTTGGCGATCTGCGTGAGCGGTACGGCGCGTCCCGAACGCGTCGGCACATTCAGGCTCTCGAGCAAATGCAATTTCGCGCGTTCGTCCCCCGGGCCGCGAATCAAAACTTCGATTTGTTTGTCGCGCTCACGGAAAAACGTCACCTGCGTGCCGTTCAGCGAGCTGTTCAGGAACGCCGAGACTTCCTGCGAGGACGTACCGAGCAGCCGCGCCTTGTCCTGATCGACGTCGAGTTTGATAACCTTGGAGCGCTCGTCCCAATCAAATTGCACGTTGACCAGATTGTTGTTTGCGCGCATCACCTCCGCGACTTGTGCAGCCAGCGCACGGATGGTGGGAATGTCGTCACCTGATACCCGGAACTGTACGGGGAAACCTACCGGCGGGCCGTTCTCCAGGCGCTGCACACGGGTGCGTGCGGCGGGGAAGCGCTCATCGAAAATATTGATCAGCTTGCTGCGCAATTCCTCGCGCGATTTCACATCGTTGGCGGTGATCACGAACTGGGCAAAGCTAGGCGTTGGCAATTGCTGATCGAGCGGAAAGTAAAAGCGCGGTGCGCCGGCACCGACGTAGCTGACGTAATTGGAATAGAGGTCTTTCTCGGTATCGAGGAACGCTTCAAGCACCATGACCTGCTTTTCCGTTGCCTGAAACGACGATCCTTCCGGCAGCTTGATATCGACCAGCAGTTCGACACGCGTTGACGACGGGAAGAATTGCTGCTGTACAAACTTGAACGCAAATATCGACACGAAGAACAGCAGAAGCGTTGCCAGCAACACGGTTTTGCGGTGAGTGACGCACCAGGCCACGGTTGCGCGAAAGCGAACATAAAACGGCTTTCCGTACATGTCATGGTCGACGTGGGTGGCGGGATTGTGGCTGGCGTCGGTGCCGTTGTCGTTATTGCCGGCATGCGTGGCGTCGGTCGGCACGATGCGCAGCGCCAGTCGCTTTCCGATCAATGGAATGCGTGCCACCCAGCCCGCGAGGCGGCGAATTCGCGGCGTAATGACCGGTACGCCATTTTTGTAGTCGGGCAGGAATTTATAACCAAAATACGGAATGAAGATGACCGCTGCGAACCAGGAAATGATCAGCGCCAGCGAGGTCACCTGAAAAATGGAGCGGGTATATTCGCCCGTGCCGGATTTGGCCGTTGCGATCGGCAAAAATCCCGCGGCCGTGATGATGGTGCCGGTCAGCATCGGGAATGCCGTCGAGGTGTAGGCAAAACTCGCGGCCCGCATGCGGTCCCAGCCTTGCTCCATTTTGATGGCCATCATTTCAACGGCAATGATCGCGTCATCGACCAGCAGGCCCAGCGAAAGGATCAGCGCACCCAGCGATATTTTGTGCAGCCCGACATCGAATAGCGACATGAATAGAAAGGTCGCCGCCAGCACCAGCGGAATCGACAGCGCAACCACAAAACCGGTGCGCACACCGAGGCTGAAGAACGTGACCGCGAGTACGATCACCACCGCCTCTGCGAGTGAGCGCACAAATTCGCGCACGCTACTGGCCACGGCACGCGGCTGGTCGTTGACACGGTGTAACTCAAGGCCCACCGGAAGCGTTGCTTCCAGTTTGGTCAGTGCGGCGTCCAGCTGCTTTCCCAGGCCGATAATGTCGCCGTTTGCACGCATCGACACACCCAGACCGATGGCAGGCTGGCCTTTGTAGCGCATGCGTGAAAATGGTGGGTCGGCGTAGCCGCGTGTGACCGTCGCGATGTCGCTGATCTTGAAGTTGCGGCCGTTGGCACGCAGGGTGAAATTCTTGATCGCATCGACATTCTGGAATGCGCCGGTGGCACGTACGTAAATCTTGTCGGTGGCGGTTTCGAATGCGCCGCCTGGCGTGACCGCGTTCTGTGCTTGCATCGCCGCGATGATGGCGCTGCCATCAACCCCTAGCGTGGCGAGCTTGACGTTGGAAATCTCGATAAAGATTTTCTCTTCCTGGTCACCGATGATGTCTATCTTTGCGACGTCCTTGATGTGCACGAGTTCGCTGCGGATACGATCGGCGTAGATTTTCTTGTCGGCGAAGCTGTAGCCGTCGCCGGTCAGCGCAAAAATGTTGCCGAACGTGTCGCCGAACTCGTCATTGAAAAAGGGCCCCTGACTGCTGGCGGGCAAGGTATGGCGAATGTCGCCGATGCGTTTTCTTACCTGATATTGAATACCCGGTACTTCGGATGCGGGCACTGCATCGTCGATAAAAAAGAACACCTGGCTCTCGCCGGGCCGGGAATAGCTTCGGATGTAAAAGTGCGGCAACTCTTCGAGACGCTTTTCGATCTTGTCGGTGATCTGTTGCTCGACTTCGCGTGCCGACGCACCTGGCCAGATGGTGCGTACCGTCATGACCTTGAACGTAAACGGCGGGTCTTCCGACTGGCCCAATTTGCCGTAGGAAACGAAGCCGATTACGCCGAGCAGAATGACCAGAAAAAGCACCAGCGGTTGGTGTTTTAGCGCCCATTCGGAAAGATTAAAGTTTTTCATGTTGGCAGGATGTGACGCAATTCGAGGGTTCGGTCATCAACGCTGACCGCAGGGAAGATCTGGTTGCTGCGGCTAACCGACAGGCGTTTGTCGTCGGCATCTAATTGAACATGCGCTCGAGAAAAGCCAGTTTCCTTTGTGCCTCGGGTGTCGCCATCGGCTGGGGTGCGTAGGCGACTTTTCCGTCGCCGGTTACTACCGGATCGACTATTGGCTTGACCACCTCGCCTTCGCGCAACTTGTGCACGCCGGCAGCAACGATGATGTCGCCGGGTTTCAGGCTACCGTTGGTGGCCTTGATGACAGCAGAGGTCTCGCGGTACTGAACCACGCTGACGGCCTTGAGGGAAACTTTTCCATCGGCGGCGATCTGCCACACGCCCGTCGTCTTGTCGCGAACGTACAGGGAGGAGAGTGGAACGGCGAGCGTATCGGCTTCGTTTGCGCCCACAAAAACCGCGTACGCCGACATGCCCAGCTGCACGGCCTCATCGATTTCAAGCAAAGTGATGCGTACGGCGTACGTGCGCGTGACCGGGTCTGCCGCGCCGCCGATCTCACGAATCTTTGCCTTGTAGTATTTGCCGGGATTGGACCACAGCGCAACGCGAAGCTCGCGTGGCGCAGCACCTTTGCCTTTGAATTCACCCAGCTTGGCTTCGGGTACGCTGATCGACAGCTCCTTTTCCTGCGGGTTGGCGATCTTCATTACCGCCTGTCCGGCAGCGACCACCTGACCGGCTTCTGCCATTACCTGCGTCACCACGCCATTGGTTTCAGCGGTGAGGGTGGCGTAGCCTTCCTGATTTGTCGATACGCTCGATTGCGCACGCGCGGCATCTAGGCGCGCCTTGGCAGCGTTGGCGACATTTATTTTTTGATCGAGTGCTGACTTGCTGACGAAACCTTTGTTGAATAAATCCTGAAAACGCTTCAGCTCGGCGTCGGCAAATTCAGCTTCGGTCTGTTGTGCCGCAACCTGGGCCTTACCTGCATCTGCGGCGAACCTCACGTCCTGCGAATCAATGCGCGCCAGGGCCTGGCCTTTTTTCACCACGGCACCTGCATCCACCAACCTCTGCGCGATCTTGCCAGCGACGCGAAATGCGTGATCGGCTTCAACACGTGCGTGAATGTCACCTGCAAAAACTTCGCTGTCCACACCCGATGTTGCGGGTATTTTGTACGCCAGTGCCGGACGCGTCTGAACTTGACCTGTGTCTTGTTTGGCACATCCACTAACCCCGAGCGCCAGTCCGATGCTGAGGGTGACGTATCCCGTTTAGTGCTTGATGGAAAAGGGTGTTTGTGTTCTATTGGGGCGTGGTTGCATGCGATTTTTACTCAAGCGAGATTCACGAAATATAACTGACCGACGAGTAAGTTACCCTCAAACCATTTAGCTGTCAACTCGTATGAAAGGTTGTTTGCGAGGTGCAATGACCGCGCGCATTCTTAGGGAACCTCTGATCAAGTCCTTCGACAGGCTCAGGACGAACGGCAACTTATTGAATCCGTTCGTGGTGAGCTTGGCGAACCACACAAATCAACCACTTGATCAGAGGTTCCTTAGATCACCAGGCCTGTCATCCATCTAATTTTTCAGGACCAGTACATGACCGGGACAAGCTTCCGCTCATTGATGTACGCCGAACGTCCTGCAGATATCGCAGCAGACCGCGGGCGACGTAAAGTTTTGGCCGATATCATGCGACTGGTGGTATCAAGGTCACCAACAAGATCGGACTGGCGACGCAATACAACGGACTTGCCGATCAAGGGCCGAAAACTGGGCTGGTCAAATTAAAACCGGAACAGATGCGCGTCGAAACATATGTGACCGACTAGGCGCTAGGCGCACTGTATTTCATGATCGGTGAAGCAGAAAAGAACATTCGCAAGAATCCGCTGGGCACAGGCAGCGATATCTTGAAAAAGAGTTTGGTGCTGGCCGCTAAGACAAGTTGTGCTCCGTAATGCTCACAGCCAGTTTTTGGTACGATCAATTGCCCGTTGCCAGGCGGAGATGCGCATATCGGCTTCGCTTTTGGAGAGATTCGGCACGAAAGTCCGTTCGGTTTTCCATAACGATGCGATTTCGTCCTGCGTGCGCCAGAAGCCCACCGCCAATCCAGCCAGATAGGCCGCCCCCAAAGCCGTTGTCTCGGTAATTTTAGGCCGTACGACATTGACACCAATCAGATCGGCCTGAAATTGCATAAGGAAATCATTTACCGCTGCGCCGCCATCAACGCGCAGTTCCGCCAACGGGACACCTGCGTCATCGCGCATGGCCGTCGCCAGTTCCGCACTTTGGAATGCAATCGACTCCAGCGTCGCCCGTGCGACGTGTGCACGCGTGCTGCCGCGTGTGAGGCCGAAGATCGCTCCGCGCGCATTCGCATCCCAGTGTGGCGCGCCGAGGCCGGTGAATGCAGGCACCAATACCACCCCGCCCGAATCCGGGACTGAGACCGCGAGCGCCTCAATGTCGGATGATTTCTCGATGATGCCGAGGCCATCGCGTAGCCACTGCACTGCTGCGCCCCCGACAAATACGCTGCCTTCGACCGCGTATTGCGCGGGTTGGCCGCTGAGTCGCCAGGCGACGGTTGAAATGAGATTGTGTCGAGACATGACAGCGGACTCGCCGGTATTCATCAGCATGAAGCAACCTGTGCCATAGGTGTTTTTGGCCATGCCGGGGCGATGGCACGCCTGCCCAAACAGTGCAGCCTGCTGGTCGCCGGCCACACCGCTGATGACGATCCCACGCGGCAGGCCTTCACAAGCCGTTTCGCCGATGACTTCGCTGGAACTGACAATTTTTGGCAGCACACTCCGCGGAATGTCCATTGCGCGCAATAGCGCATCATCCCAATCGAGCGTGTGTATGTTGAATAACATAGTGCGGGATGCATTGGAAACGTCCGTGGCATGGACTTTGCCTGCGGTAAGTTGCCAGATTAGCCAGCTATCGATGGTGCCGAATGCAAGTTCCCCGCGCAGCGCCCGTTGGCGTGCTCCAGGGATATGTTGCAGCAGCCAATTCAGTTTTGTGCCAGAAAAATACGAATCGATGACCAGACCCGTTTTTTCGCGAATGCTTGCTTCGAACCCGTCGCGTTTCAGCGCGTCGCAAAACGGTGCAGTACGCCGGTCCTGCCAGACGATGGCCGGTGCCAGGGGCTGGCCGCTTACGCGATCCCAGAGCACTGTTGTTTCGCGCTGGTTGGTGATGCCGATGGCACCGATGTCCAATGTAGTCAATGCAGATTTAGCAATGGCCTCGGCTGCAACTGCGCATTGCGATCGCCAGATTTCAAGCGCATCGTGCTCCACCCAACCTGGTCGTGGAAAATGCTGGGTGAACTCGCGTTGTGCCGTGGCCAGAATCTCGCCATTGCGATCAAATAGTAGCGCGCGTGAACTGGTGGTGCCTTGGTCAAGGGCGAGTATGGCTTTCATGTTTCGGCGTCAGGCAGTGGGCGGCGGTGATTTTGGGGCTGACAGGCGACTACTGCCTGCGGTAACATGTGACATTCGTTAAAAAAGTAACATTCGCATCAGCATAACGCACATTAGGGATATCGGAGAACATATGGGACTTCTCGACGACCTCAAAAAAGAGGCCGAGACACTCAAGAATCAGGAAGCCGCGAAGACGCAGTCGCTCAAAGCCAATTCAGCGGCGGTGGATCGTGCTTTGCGGAAGACTTTTCAGTACATGAACGAGTTATTCAAGCAATTGAATGTTGTCAAGCCGCCATGCACGCTCGTCTATGATTTGCTTACCGTTGGCAAAATTGATGGACTCACCCAGAGCGACTACCGCATCGAGTTCCGCACCTCGCAACGTGATAACAGTGAGCATTACGAAAACGTCACGATCAATTTCAAGCGTAGCAAGGCTGAGCAGCTGACGGTGAAACGCGATGCCGAGCAAATTGAGCGTTTCCGCGACCTGCTTTGGCAAAACAATATGCGCTTCACGTCGGAGCCTTTCAAAAACGACCGGCGCGTAACCACGCACGAAGTATTCAAGATCAATTGCGAAGTTATATGCGGCGCAGACGTCGTGGGCGACTACGACAACGGCGTTATCCGGTTTAAATTGAAAAACGTCGAAGATTTCGGCCCGACCATTTACACGCTGGAACCCGATACCGTTACCGACAAGGCGCTGGAGGAGTTGGCAAAGCTCTTTATCGGCAAGGATTCCAATTTCAAGGATTTGAATCGGCGCCCGGCTTCCAGTGGAAACGCGACGGGCCAGTTCGTGCGGCCACAGATGAAGGTGCCGCAGTACGCGGCAAACCCGACGCCGCCAGCGCAGGAAGAAGAAAAGAAAAGCGGATTGTTCGGCGCGCTTAAATCGGTGTTCAAAAAGCCGAACGAATAATCGCTACATTCTGTCGATAAACAAAAAGGGCCGCAATTAAGCGGCCCTTTTTTAATTACGATGCGTTAGCCGCGTTTTTGCAGTGCGGCAATGCGCACCTCGATAGGCGGGTGACTGGAGAATAGCGCCATGAAACCCGGTTTGTCGGAGATACCGGACGCAGCCATCGATTTCGGCAGTTCACCGGCTTCCACGCCACCCAGTCTGGCAAGCGCCTTGATCATGGGTTGTGGGGTACCCATCAGACTGGCTGCACCTGCGTCGGCGCGGAATTCGCGTTGACGTGAGAACCAGGCAACGATGACCGATGCGACCAGGCCAAATATGATCTGGCAGGCAATATCGGTGACGTAATAACCTATTCCCGGTGCGCCGCGGTCGTTCTTGAGTACGACGCGATCGACAAAGTAGCCAACGATCTTGGCCAGGAAAACGACGAACGTATTGAGTACGCCCTGGATCAGCGTCAGCGTCACCATATCGCCGTTGACGATGTGGGCTATCTCATGTGCGAGCACGGCTTCGACTTCTTCCTTTGTCATCGACTCCAGCAGGCCGGTAGAGACCGCGACCAGCGAGGAGTTTTTGAACGCGCCGGTGGCAAACGCATTCGCCTCACCCTCGTAAATGGCGACTTCAGGCATGCCGATATTGCCCTTTGCAGCCAGCCGGCGTACGGTTTCAAGCAACCATTGCTCGGTTTCATTGCGTGGGCTGGCGATGACCTGCGCGCCGGTACTCCATTTGGCCATTGGCTTGGAGATAAGCAGCGAAAAAATGGCACCGGTGAAGCCGACAACGGCAGAAAACGCCAACAGCATCGGCAAGTTAAGGCCGTTGGCCGTCAGGAACTTGTTGACGCCCAGCAGGCTAGTGACGACGCCCAGCACGAGCATGACGGCCATATTGGTGGCCAGGAACAGAAATACACGTTTCATGGTTTGCTCATTCCCGTAAATAGAAAATCAATGGCGGATTGTACCGTGGCGCTAACAATTCGTGATGTTGCCGACTTGACCTGTCCGTACCCGCAGAATTGGGGGCGAATATCTCAAAATCAACTTTCGGCCCGGGTCGGCACTGCGTTCGTCGTCATCGATTAGTCACACGCTGCTTTAGTCTGCGAAACGCGTAAAAAGTTTAGGCACCAGGGTCAGTTTTTATGACGACGCGGCTGGCCCGGTGCGCGTAATAGCTGCCGAGCACCAATGCGGCAGACATGGTCCAAAACACCGGCATCATGCCCAGCGCCGCCCCGACCCCGCCAAAAATGAGTGGGATCACCGTCTGGCTACCGTTGATGAGGGTGGTACGCAGGCCCAACGCTTCGGCAGCACGTCCTGCCGGTGCGGATTCGTGAAGCAGCGTCAGCATCATTGGCTGCGGCGAGCCGAGTCCTAGCCCCAATGAGAACATCAGCGCCATCATCGCGCCCACCGTGGTTGCGAAGGGCAACAGGAAAAAGCTTAGCCCGGCAGTTAGCAGCGCACAAATAAGCATGGTCCAGGGCTTGATGTGTTGCACAAAAAATGGCATCGCCAGCCGCACCACAAACGTCGCGGCTGCGAAAGAGGCCATCACCAACCCGATCTCTGACGCGGAAAGCCCTACCAATGAGCCGTGCACCGGAATGGCGAAACTGTAAACGTCCCAGGCGACCGTCAACACGGCCATCGTGACGTAAAGGCGCCGCAGCTGCGGCTCCCGTAGCAGATCCAGCACGTTCCCTGCGGTGCTGCCTTCTGGTTTAACGGTGGGCGCAGGCACCGGCAGCAATTTAAGTGAAAGGACAGCGATGGGCAACACCGTGAATGCCGCAAGGAGCGCGAAGGTGTTGCGATAGCCAACGCTGTCGATACCCACGCCCGAGAGAATCGGCGCAATGAACAGCGACGTTGAATAGCCTAGCGCCACGTAGCTGAAGTTGACCGCGCGATCCTCCGGTTGTGACAGCTCGCCGACCGCGTGATAGGCCGCCACGTTGACTAGCATGAATGCCAGCCCGACTATCACGCAGGCCGCGTAGAGAACACCCACACCCGTCCAAAGGAACGGCAATATGGTGCCGATGCCCACGCCGATGGAGCCAATCTGCATCGGTCTGATGATGCCGATGCGGTCGATCCAGCGTCCGGCTGCGACTGAGAATATCGCAGGCAGCAATGCGTAAAGTGCCAGCAGCGTACCCACGGTCAATGCGGATTCTCCAAGGAAAATCGCGTACAGCATCACGGCAATGCGGCTACCGTTGAAAGCGACGTGATCCAGCACCATCAGAATGATGATGAACGGCAGTGGACGAATTGCAGCATTGGACATTGGTCACTTCTACGTGAGTACGGGTGGTTGCGCCATGACCTACCTCAGTGCGCCGACAGCGCGCGCCCGATGCATGGCCATCGCCACGCCAACCGATGTGATCGCGATGCCGATCAACGAAATCGCCGTCGGCACCACGCTGAATACGAAATATTCCATTGCCACGGCAAAGATCGGTGGCAGATACATCATGCTGGTGACGCGCGTGGCTTCACCGTGCCGCATCAGCGTATGCAAAGCATTGACCGCGAGAATCGACGCGCCGATGACCAGAAAAGCGATCGCGCCGAGCAGCGGCCAAGACCACTGCACCCTTGCACCTTCGAACACCAGGCTCAGCGGCAATATGGCCACAAGTGAAACGACAAACTGGATCAGCGCGCTTGCGTGGAGATCGACCGTCGGGCAGTATTTTCTCTGGTACAGCGTACCCACGGTCAGAGCGCCCAATCCAGTAACAACGGCAATCAGGCTGCCCATAGTGACGGCGCGTACGTCAATCTTGTGCCACACGATGAGCGCCACGCCGGCAAATCCCAATGCGATACCAAACCATTGCAGGCGAGTGACCCGGTCGCCACTGCCGCGTGCAATCAGCGCCGTTGCCAGGGGTTGCAACGCCAGAATGACAGCGGCAATGCCAGCAGACATACCGAGGTATTGCGCGTAGTGGCTGCCGGAGAGGTGTATGGCGTGCATGAGCAGACCGGCGATGATGATATGCAACCATTCGCGTTTTGTTTTCGGCCACGCGGGTTTGAGCCACAGCACCAACGGCATCAGGCAAAGGATGCCGAATGCGAAACGCAAAGACAGAAAAGTGAACGGCGCAGCGTACTGGATACCGATTTTGGTCGCGATAAAACCCGAACCCCAGATGACGACAAAATACCAGGCCAGCAGGGCGTCGCTGCGGTGTTGATTCATCTGCATATACGCGAAGGCAAAGTGCACGCCCAGCTTGCCGTTTGAGGCAAAAAGTGCCTGAGATCCGCGCCAGTGCTGGAGTTTCGCGAAATTTTCGAATTGCAGTAACTCATTCCTGCTTGCGATCCTCCAGGATGAATCTGCTGCCCTGTTCTGCAATCATGACGGTTGGCGAATTGGTATTACCGGATGTGATGGTCGGCATGATTGACGCATCCACCACGCGCAATCTCGCGATGCCATGCACCCGCAGGCGCGGGTCCACCACCGCGTCGGGATCGGATGCCGGGCCCATTTTGCAGGTCCCCACCGGATGGAAAATAGTCGTACCGATATTGCCCGCAGCGTTGGCCATCTCCTCTTCCGTTTGAACCGACGGCCCGGGCATGAATTCTTCCGGCCGGTATTTCGCCAGTGCGGCAGCCGTCGAAATTTTGCGCGTGAGCTTCATCGAATTGACTGCGACGTTGCGATCATATTCGGTCGAAAGGTAGTTGGGCTGAATCACCGGGTAAGCGTGCGCATCGGCGCTCTTGATGCGAACAAAGCCACGACTATGTGGGCGCAAATTACACACACTCGCCGTAAAGGCCGGGAATTTGTGCGGCGGGTCGCCAAATTTGTCCAGCGACAGTGGCTGTATATGGTATTGAATGTTGGCCGAAGATTGCCCGGCATCCGATTTGGCGAATGCGCCCAATTGCGAAGGTGCCATTGTCAGCGGGCCGGTGCGATGCAGCGCGTATTCGAGCGCCATTTGCGCCTTGCCAAAAAGGCTATTCGACCACTCATTCATGGTACGTACACCCTGAACCTTGAATGCCATGCGCAGTTGCAAATGGTCCTGCAGGTTTTCGCCAACGCCGGGTAATTCGTGAACGACGCCGATGGCGTGTTCCCGTAGCAAGCGACCGGGACCGACGCCGGATAGCTGTAGCAACTGCGGAGAGTTGATTGCACCTGACGCGAGAATCGTTTCGCCCGTCGCCTCGGCAAAAAACATTTCGTCGTTGCGAATAAATTCGATGCCGGTCGCCTGCTGTTTGCCGTCGCACAGCTTGAAGCGAATTTTAGTTGCGTGCACCTGCGTCAATACCGTCAGATTCGGTCTTTTCATCGCCGGCCGCAGAAATGCTTTCGACGCATTCCACCTGACGCCGGTGCGTTGGTTCACCTGGAATCGTGCAGATCCAAAATTGTCACCACCATTGAAATCCGCCACTTTCGGAATGCCACATTGCTCAGCGG
>JAJAYN010000537.1 GCA_026786225.1 Burkholderiales bacterium
AACTCCTTGGGTAGTGGTGCTTAACTAGATTTAGGTAGACACATGTCTCCCCACCATTGCGCGTTGCTCCCGACTATTCCATGAAACTATGCGCGAGAAGTTATTGTGAACAGCAGCTTACCACCCGCAATACCGTGTTTCACGCTCACCAACAAGTCACAAAAAGCAGCGAGATTTCACCTCATGCACCGCTGCGAGCAACTGGTGTCCGAAGCCGTCAAATTCAGCGAAGCCTGAAAACCCTTGATCATATCAAACCAAATTCCGTGCGCAGATTCTTCGTCAGCTTCAGCGAAACCAGCTTATAGGAGCGCTTGATCAGTTGCTTAATCTCGGCATCCGAGACCATTTTCAGATCGGTGATTTGCACCCACTTTGCGCGGGCCATGTACGGCGCGGGAATAACACCGGCGCGGTCCGAGACCGAGAGGAACAGGTCATCATCGACCTTGAAAGAAACCGTCGCGCCCTGCTTCGCGTCGAGGCGACGCTCCAGGCTTGCCGGTTGCTGTTGCGATTGACCAGAGTTGGACATGGCCGTCACTGGTCAATTTACGATGACCTTGCTGCTTGGATCGCCCAGTATTGCGGCACACTTGGTGTAGGTCAACAGGAATCAATGAACGCAAATGAAATGTGTAATGCAAGTAATCAAAGGGGCGAAGTCGATATTTTTCTGCGTCGCATTGATATATCGACCAAGGCCTGTTCTTTCAACACCATCGCCTACCGATTGCCGTTTATCGTCTATCGGTATACACTGCGGGTATGATCGAATCGTTTTGCAGCAAAGATACGCAGGCGCTGTTTGAGGGAAAACGTGTGAAGCGCTTCGTAAACTTCGAAGTGGTCGCGCAGCGAAAATTGCAGCAACTCGATAGTGCCGCCACACTGGACTTTTTGCGTTCACCGCCGGGAAACCGGCTGGAAGCCCTTTCCGGTGATCGCGCGGGGCAGCACAGTATTCGTATCAATGACCAGTTTCGCGTTTGCTTTGTATGGAAAGCCGGCAACGCGAGTAGTGTGGAGATCGTGGATTACCACGCATAAGGAACCCTCATGAAAATGCAGAACAAGATGCGCCCCATTCACCCCGGCGAGGTGTTGCGCGAAGATTTTTTGGCACCATTGCAAATGTCGCCACATGCGCTTGCAGTCGCGTTACGCGTACCTGCGTCGCGCATCAACGATATTGTGCTTGAGCGGCGCGGCGTCACGCTCGATACCGCCCTGCGTCTCGCGCGATACTTCGGCGGCGACGCGCAATCATGGCTCAATTTGCAGAATTCCTTTGACTTGAGACACGCGCAGAAGGAGTTAGCACCAAAAATTCGCAGGGAAGTGATGCCGTTGGCGGCGTAACTCTCCAAGGGCCCGAGAAATCCAAGGGCTGGGGCGAATAATTTAGGGAACCTCTGATCAAGTCCTTCGACAAGCTCAGGACGAACGGCAACTTATTGAATCCGTTCGTGTTGAGCTTGTCGAACCACAAAAATCAACCACTTGATCAGAGGTTCCTTAGGCAGGATCCCGAAACCCAGCACTGGCGGGCCTTTTGAGGCGATACCCGCGAGTAGCTATTCTTCGTCCTGCGGTAATGAACTGGGCGCGGCAAGCCGCAAATTCATATCCCGCTGCCCTCTAAATCACTGCCGCCAACCCCTTGCGATCAATGATATTGAGCAGCTTTAGCGATGGCCCGCTGGGTGATTTGTCGCCAACTTTCCACTTTTGAATCGTGGACTTGCTGGTATTGAGCACAACAGCCAACACCGCCTGACTGACGTTCAAACGCTTTCTGAGCGCGCGAATCGGTGCGTCGCTAAACGCCTTGACCGGCGGGATATTCAGCAGCCCATGCGCTTTCATGCGGCGATCATCGATAACGCCCAGATTCGCCAAATCCTGCGCGGTCTCCTGCACCTCTTCAAGAATACGACTCTTGCGTTTTGTAGTGGTTATGATTCAACTCCTGATATTTCCAATAGTGTTCCGGCAGACAGCGCTGTCGATATTTGTGGATTGGTCAGTTTCAACAAATCCGTTGCAAGCCTTTTCAGCACGGCAAGTTCGTCAGCCGCAATGTTGTCGCGTTCATTCTTTTCAAAACCGAAAACGAAATACCATCGTGTTCCCATGTTGGTGGCAATCAGCGTTCGCGTGCCGCCACTTTTGCCACGACCCGGAAGCGCCACGCGCTTCTTCACGATGCCGCCACCATAACGAAGTACGAGCGCGCGTCAATCTGCCCCAAAGGCATTTCCGTCACCGCCACACGCAAGGCCGAATCCATCAATCCGGCGCGCCCGGCTCAGCGCTCAAATGTTTTTATCTTGCATGCGCGACGCATTACTCCCTATACCACTCAGTTTGCTAGTCAATCAACCGCGTTCTGAGTCAAAAATTCAAACGGGCAGGTTCGATATATTTTGCGCGCGAGGATAAGTTAAAAATCAATGCGAAGCTGGCCCTTTATCGTCCCATTGACAGGCGTGCCGGTCTGGCTGGTCAGATAGCCTTGATAGTTGATGGACGATGGTGGGGCGGCATTCGCGACCGCTGTCGCGAGGACGATCATGGCTGTCATCAATAGCGACGTCATTGATTTCAGTAGGAGACTTTGCATTGCAATTCCTCTTTCATCCGAAATTGTCTTGGCGTAGGTGCGGTGCTCACACGGTAACGAATACTGAAACACTGCACCGGCGCCGTCTTTCAGCCAAAATGCCACGAACGCCTCTACAGTGTTTGCACTCTCTAGGCGCGCAGAATCGGTTTCGTGCTTGGCACGTTTCACACGTTTGAACGGGATCGGGACAACAAATCCGCCATGGCGGACGGTGTTGACGCGGTTGGGTAAGCTTGCATTGCCCAGCGACTTCCGTGGGCGATGTTGCGACGGGCCGCGCCGGCCGGCCCGTCGTCAATACAGTCGCGTTGGTTGGGCACGTTTCATCTGCCCAACATTGGTGTTCAATTTGGCGATGATTTTGCGCATGAAAAAGTGCCTCATCTACGCGTCCGAACTGGCGCGCGGTGATACCACATCGACGCAATATTCACTTCAACAATACGGCAAAAAAAACAAGTACTCGCGTTTAACTGCTACTTCCCGCCGTATTTCTTTTCCATTTCCTTGGCGAAGGCGTCGCGTTCCTTCGGGGACATATTGGCAACGTCGGCGCTATTGCTGCCGGTCAGGGCTTTCATCATTGCCTCGGCCTGCTGCTGCTCGCTCGCGCCACTTTTTTTCGTCTGCCGCGCGGTGCCGGCGGAGGCTGCATTCACCCCGGCCGCTATCCGTTTGGCATCGTTGATACCGGCGTTGTAAATCGCCTCGACCTCGGCGTCGGACTTGCCGATGGCGTCCTTACCCATGTCGTTACGCAGGGCTTGTACCCTCGCAACGCGAATCTTCTCGTCGGTTTCGGCTTTCTTCTTCGCCGCGCGCGCCTGCTCGGCCGCCGCTGCTTTCTTGAATTGCGGCGAGTTCGGGTCGTCCAGCGGATCGTAGTCGGCATGAACCCCGATCGAGAACAAACCGACAAAGATGGCGAGCAGGAGAGTCTTTTTCACGGGCGACCTCATTCACGGTATAGGAATTTCAAACCACCTATTTGCATAACCCGTAATATATCCCCCGTCCCATAGCCGGTCAAATGCAGTCAAATGCAGCCCTTTTTGACGAGCGCCATCCAACCCGCCAAATCCGTACTTGTTCCTCCGCGCAAAATGTCACTAACCCCTCGATTTAACATCACCTTTTCCGCCTTACGCGGGCGCAGCCCAAACGCCCCCGCCGTCCCGGTCAAATTCGTTTGCATTTGGCTTCTGGCCTCACTCAAGCCGCCTCAAACAACCAC
>JAJAYN010000538.1 GCA_026786225.1 Burkholderiales bacterium
CAAATGTGTGCGCTTCACGGGCTTTCGGACAGCTACTGCTCAAACCTCTTCCAGAACATACCCAAGTATTGCGCCTCGCCCGGCAGAGCCGAAAAACTGAATCGACGTGTGACGCCAAATCGCACAATGGGGATAGGTCAGCAGGGACGCTCAGTTACGCTTTAGCAGCAGGATTGCTTAGCTACGCGATGCTAGCAGGACGCTGATGCGTGCGACGACCAGAAACAGGCTCAAAACCAATCGCGCCTGCGCATTACTGCAGTTTTCTGTGCCATTCCAGTTTTCGGCTAGTCGACGTCCGATATGGTCGGCGCATAAAAGCGCAACGTATTGCGGCCGGCGGCCTTCGACTGATACATCGCTTCATCGGCACGCTTGATCAACTCGTCCACATCGGCCGCTAAGCCGCTGAATATCGCGACGCCGATGCTGGGCGACGTGTGGTGAGCGCGCCCGGCCAGCTCAAACGGAAGGTTGAGCGCGGAAATGATCTTCTGGCCGATCACCGCCGCTTGTGTGCCCTCATTTCCCCACCATTTCCAACGCCAACAAATTCGCCATAAAAACCCGGTGGGCAGAAATTCTGCCGATTGCCGTATCGAACATCGATGCCTTTGCGCCGTCATAGCCGAAAACAATAATTTTGCCCGCGATGCGCGCGCGATCAATCTTGCCATCGACCACATCGACGAGTGAAATGACATCGAGCCGAGGTGCCTTGGCCAGGCCCACTTTTCGTGTGCCGCCTGCATCGGCAACACGGACTGGTTTACGCGCCAGTTCCAAGGCACAAACGTACAAGGACTTTACGGCGCGGTTCTGATAACGCTCCAGCATTGGCGCGGCATCAGCAACTGCCTGATCGATAAAGCAGACATTCGCTGCACTCTTTTGCAAGCGAGGAAGCGGAATCCAGCCTGCGCTGCACGTGACGGCGAATTTCATTTGTATGGTTACCGGGACTGATAACCTCGCGTCGAGTGGATTGGGGTTAGCTTCCGTATCGTCACAGCGTGCCTGCAGAATGACGGGCAACTTCGTCATTGCCGCAGCCAATGCTTCGTCGCCGTTGCCTTTGGGCTGATCGATAAAAAACTTCAGCACAATGCCTTTGGCACCGAGCTTTTCAAAGGCGATCAGGGCATCTGCATACACGGTGCGATCATAGGGAAATGGGCCCAGCTTAGCCTCTGTGCGCGCATCGATAAATACAGGTACGAAAACCGATTCAGCCCAGCTATGCGCAGGCAGCACGAGGCATATCAGTGACAAAAACCAAACAAGCGCGCGCATGGCAAATCCTATGGCTAAATTGAATACGTAATGACAAACTCTAGCACCGGCGCACCTCTGCAGCCAAAAATGCTTGACGAAGTCCGCCAATACTGGTGTTTTACCTATTTGTGCCGGGCAAATGAACCACGCATACTCGCGTGAATCGTCAAACTAGGAAATCCATGCAGCAGGCAATGAGCACGACCGAGGTATTCCTGATCGCCATGGCGATTATTTTTACCGTGCCGTACCTGATCTGGCGGCTGGGTCGAACCGACTATTACGCGCCGCTGGTGGTGGTGCAAATCATTACCGGCGTGCTGCTCGGGCCGGGCATTCTTGGCAAAGCGTTTCCCGATTACTACAGCTTTGTGTTCAGCCCGCAGGTGGTGCAGTCGCTGAACGGAATCGCGTGGTGGGCGGTGATGATATTTGTCTGGATCGCGGGCATCGAGCTGGATCTGAAAAAAGCCTGGGCGTACCGGCGCGAGAGCCTGGTCACTGCCGGGCTCGCACTGGGCACGCCGCTGCTTTTCGGCTGCATTGCCGCAGTGGGCATGCTGATGTTTGATGGCTGGATCGGTGCCAAGTCGATGAACTGGCAGTTTGTACTGGGTGTGGGCATGGCGTGTGCGGTGACGGCGATGCCGATTCTGATCCTGCTGATGGAAAAGCTCGACATCCTGCGACAGCCGATCGGCCAGCGCATCCTGCGCTACGCGAGCATCGACGACCTGGCCATCTGGGGCGTACTCGCGCTGATCCTGATGGACTGGGAGCGGGTGGGCAGACAGGGCGCGTTTTTGTTGATCTTCCCGGCGGCATGTTTTGCATTTCGCAAACTCATGGTGCGGCTGTCGGCGCGCGACCGCTGGTACGTGGGCCTCATCTGGCTCGCGGCGTGCGCCTTTGCGGCCGACTGGGCCGGGCTGCATTTCATGGTCGGCGCATTTCTCGCCGGCGCGGTGATGGATAGCGATTGGTTCGATCAACAGCAGATGGATATGTTGCGACACAACGTGCTGTTGATCATGATGCCGGTGTATTTCCTGAGTGCAGGGCTGCGCACCGATTGGTCGGTGGGTGGTGTGGCGGTATTCGTCGCCGCAGGCGTTTTGCTGGCCGCTGCCGTGGCGGGGAAATTACTTGCTACCCACATCGCCGGAAAAATTCTTGGATGGGCACCTGGCGAAGCCGCCATCATTGGTTGGCTGCTGCAAACCAAGGCGCTGATCATGATTATTTTTGCCAACATTTTGCTCGACAAGGGCATCATCACCAGCGAGACCTTCACCGCGCTGCTGCTCATGGC
>JAJAYN010000539.1 GCA_026786225.1 Burkholderiales bacterium
GACACAAAAAAACCGCTGTCAGACCACAGGATTTCGGATATTCTGGGTCAACAGGGAATTGTCGTTGCACGGCGTACAGTCGCTAAATACAGGGAGGCGATGCAAATACAACCGGCAAATTTGCGCAAGTATTTTAGTAATAGCGTTTCCTGACCGGTGCGTATTGTAGTAGGCCGTTTTGCTGCGGTAATGCAGTTGTAGTCCAGTTGTTTTGCTCGTAGTTATTTCATTTATGTCGTTAACTTGTACTGGTCTGACGCTGTCAACAAAAGGCGTTGGTACCTTTAGAAAGGAGATTGGCAAATGAACTTGAACATGACCGGCCATCACCTCGAAATCACACCATCCATACGTGATTACGTTTTTTCCAAGATGACCAGAATCAACCGGCACTTCGATCACGTCATTGACGTAAACATGATATTAAGCGTAGAAAAACTGCGCCAAAAAATCGAAGCCAATGTTCACCTTTCCGGCAAAGATATTTTTGTCGAGAGCGAGAATCCGGATATGTATGCTGCGATAGACCTGTTGGTGGACAAGCTTGATCGGCAAATTATCAAACATAAGGAAAAAGTAAAAAACAAGCATGACATTTCGGCACTCAAACGAATTCCAGCCGATCCTCAGTAGGACCACGCGGCCGACATGGCGTCGGTCGCCCTATCGCTTCACCCGCGATTCCCTCGATTGTGTCGCCACATATATTCATCATTTCCGCGTTCCCCTGCGAAGTCGAAAAAGCGTTATCCTACGGGCCTTTTCCGGCACCCGGCAATCAACGCACTTGAGTCTGTAACCAATTACCCTCATGAATTTCATTTGTAAAACGCTATCGCCATCGCGCGTCGCACTCGACGTCGAGCTCACCAGCAAAAAACGCCTGTTTGAACAAATCGGCTTGATGTTTGAAAACGAAAATCGAATCGCGAGGGCCAGCGTGTTTGACGCGCTTTTCGCCCGCGAAAAACTTGGCTCGACCGGCTTGGGTTTTCAGGTTGCCATTCCTCACGGGCGTATAAAAAATTTGCGCGATACCGTTGCGGTATTCGTTCGCGCGAGAGAGGGTATCCCTTTCGAATCCCCTGATGGCGAGCCAGTACGTCTTGTTTTTGCCATGCTGGTCCCGGAACACGCTACGGAACAGCATTTGAATATGCTCTCCGAACTTGCGCAATTGTTTAGTGATGCGGAATTGCGCGATGCCTTGTTGCTGGAACCGGATCCGGCTGCGATCCACAAATTGCTGACGGAATGGACGCCGTATGCCGCGATTAAGCGTACAGCAGCTATTTGACGACAGACGGGAAAAGCTGCAGCTGACCTGGATCGCGGGTCAGAAAGGTGCGTCTCGCGAACTCACCCACGAGGCACTCAATCGCCCCGGAGTCGGGATGGTCGGGCACCTGAATCTCATTCACCCGATCATGATGCAAGCATTAGGGTCCAGTGATCTCGAATACCTACGCGCCCAGCCTCCAAGCGCTCGTCTGGAGAGTTTGAATACGCTCTGCAGCGGCGAGACGATTTGTATTTTCCTGTGCGACGGCGCAGACGCGCCCGATTTTCTGATCGACGCTTGTGATCGGCACAGCACGCCTCTATTTCTATCTCAAAAGCAAAGCCGCGTATTCGTCAATTTGCTCAGGCCCTATCTGCAACGCGAGCTATCTGAAGTTACTTCTAGTCACGGTGTGTTTCTGGATGTTCTTGGCTTTGGCACCTTAATTACGGGTGATTCGCAAATCGGCAAAAGCGAGCTGGCGTTGGAACTGATCTCGCGCGGTGCTGGCCTGGTGGCAGATGACGCAGTAGAACTGTATCAAGTCGGTCCTGAAACAATTCAAGGTAGATGTCCCGCGCTGCTGCGCGATTTTCTCGAAGTCCGTGGTATTGGTGTACTGAACATCAGGGCCATTTTTGGCGAGACCGCTGTTAGACCGCGTAAGACCCTGCGTCTGATCGTTCACCTTGAGCGCCCCACCGACGAGTATTTCCGTGGACTTGATCGATTACAAACCAAGTCGGGTGCCACCACAATTCTTGGCGTTGAAATACCGACCGTGACTTTGGCGGTGGTAGCAGGCCGAAATCTAGCTGTACTGGTTGAGGCCGCGGTGCGTCATTACATCCTGCAAACGCGCGGTTATGACTCCACTAAAGACTTCATTGACCGGCATGAAGAAGCCATGCGAGACCAACCCGATATTGCAAGCGAAAGCGCCGCCGACAGATTCGGCGATACCAGCGCGTTTCGTGCCTACGGCATGGAATGAAGTTTCTCGTTGCGCTTAAGATAATCAAGCCGCCTGATGAACATTAATGCAACTCATCCTCGTTAGCGGTCTTTCAGGTTCAGGCAAAAGTGTCGCGCTGAATGCACTAGAGGATGCGGGCTATTTTGCCGTAGACAATTTGCCTGCGAGTCTGATCGGTGCGCTCATCGATTCCGTAAAGGACCGTAGCGACAAAGTGGCGATCAGCATCGATGCGCGGGCCGGCGAAACTGTTGCTACCCTGCCGGACGCTATTGAACGATTGGCTGCCAGTGGCATCGACTGCCGCGTTATTTTCCTTGAAGCCACAGTCGAGGCGCTGGCGCGCAGATTTTCCGAGACTCGGCGCCCTCACCCTCTTGCAGACAGGATGCCTGGCAACATGATTGCCTGTATCAACGAAGAGCGCCGCATGCTGGCCGACATCGCCGAAATAGGCTATCGCATGGACACATCTGAGGTGAGTCCAAATGCATTGCGGGGTTGGATAAAAGACTGGCTGAAAGTTGATCGCAATCGCATTGCGCTGGCCTTTCAATCATTTGGATTCAAGCACGGTATTCCAATCGACGCTGATCTCGTGTTTGATGTGCGTTTTTTACCGAATCCTTTTTACGACCCCCTGTTAAGACCCCTTACGGGCAAGGATATGCAGGTAAAAGCATTTTTGGAAGCGGATTTGAACGTAGCGCATCTTATCGATGACATTTCTTCATTTTTGATTCGCTGGTTACCCTCGTTTACGCTCGACAATCGCACGGCACTCACGATTGCCATTGGTTGCACTGGCGGTCAGCATCGATCCGTATATGTTGTGGAAGAATTAGCCCATCGCTTTGGTCCTGATCAGCAAGTCCTGATTCGACATCGGGATCTATTCATAACCAATTGAGTTTCCGTTGCAATGAAATCCATTTTCGCAAACGTAACCAGCTCTGTGTGCAGCACTCTGAAATTGAGTCAGCTATCCGATGCAGAGCTGCCCCTGTTTCCACTTGGGTCGGTATTGTTTCCGGGTGGCACGATGGCGTTGAAAATTTTTGAGCAGCGCTACCTGGAAATGGCAAAGTCCGCTCTCAAGGCGGGGACGCCATTCGGTATTTCGCTCATTCGTCAGGGCAATGAAGTGGGCGCTCCTGCTGTACCCGAAGGCGTTGGCACAATTGCGCTTATAACCCATTGGGATATGCAGAACCTTGGCATCCTGCAACTGAAGATAAGGGGGGAACAGCGTTTCAAACTGCTTTCCTTGTCAACATCGCGTAGCGGGCTGATCATGGGGACGGTTACTA
>JAJAYN010000540.1 GCA_026786225.1 Burkholderiales bacterium
AATGTTTTACGTCGTTTATATGAGGGGCAAAGGTACTGCGGCCGGCATAAGCCGGCCGCAGTTTACAGTGTGATGCTGCTTATTGGAACTGAAGAACGCCACCGCAATTTCCACCCACGCAGGAGTCTTCGTTTGGCGCGCCGAAAGGTTCTTGAAAACGCAGATTGAAGTAATAGGTTTTTCCTTTCTCCAGGCGGCACATTCCGGCCGGCATAAAGACGCTGGGGTCTAAGTTTGCCCAGGTTACGCTGTTGCCGCTAGGGGCTGCCTTGAAGCAGCCGTTAAAGATTGGGGTGTTTAGTTTCGTTTTGTCGAAATTACAACGGTCGGGCGTAATGGTCATGAATGTGGGTCGAATAGCAGCATTTGCTGCGTCGTTGTAAGAAAATCCCCCTGATGCATCCACCATCGGCGCCGTAAATTTGTAGGTAAGCGATTCGCCGCCCTGCATGACGAAGTACTCATTTGCGACTTGGCCCCTGTAGTTTTGTAGGTCGATAATGTGCATCCAGCTCCGTGTCAGCGCCGGCGAGGTGTTGCAATTGGCAGCACCGGGCATTGCGTAGGCGTTTACCTCTTGGCCGGCACCATTTGCCTGACCGGAGCGTACTCCCGGGGCGATGTAGGCAAATTTAGACGGGTTTGGCAAGGTAACGCCTTCGACGGATACTTCGGCACCACCGACTGGAGGTGGGTTAACCGTAAAGGCAAATGGCGGGGAACTGCCTTTGCTAGTTGTGACGACAATATTTCCGGCACCAACAGTGGCGTTGCCTGGAACGGTAGTTGAGATGGAGTTTCCACTGCCGAGGGTGATTGTTGCTGCTGCGCCGCCGATTGTAACGGTTGCCCCATTTAGCCCGTTTCCAGATATGGTGACAGGCGTACCGGCCGAGCCGGACGCAGGCAAGACGCCGCTGATCGTAGGAGGCGCACCGACAGGTGCCGCCGTCACGGTAAACGGGATTGACGCGATCGGGAGAATGCCGTTCGAGACCGTGAGGAAACCATTGCCGACCAGAGCGCTATTTGGAACCGTGGTGTTAATTTGCTGCCCCGTATTATTAGTCACGTTGGCAAACGCGCCACCAATCATGACAGCCGAACCGGCCATATTGGCACCATTGATCACGACCGGCATTCCTGCCTCGCCAGTGGCCACGGAGATGCTGATAATGCTGGCCGGCAAAATTGGCGCGACCGTCGTGCCGCATCCGCCAGTTTGTATCGTAAGCGCGCCGCCGACAAAGCTGACCGACACGGCATGTGCAGACGTGCACGCGACGCCGTTGACGACCGTTACGCTAGGCGCCTGAGCTTGACTCAGTGTGGTCGCAAGACCAATACATACCAGCGACTTGGCAATCAAGACCGCCATTCGGGAGGCTATATTCATGGTATTCCTTTAGAGGGTATTTCTTGGGGTAGCACTTGCTTGAGCCCCATTATTGTATGGTCAAATTTTAACAGACTATGTTCCCACATACCGAGGATAGCGCGCAGTTAACTTTCGCACAGCAAAGAAAAAGGGGCCTTTCGGCCCCCTTTTCTTGTTTTGTCGTTTCCGACATTACGATATTACTGGATGTTACGTGTGAATTTGTGCGGGATTACACCACCGTACGAAGAGGCAACGCCCGTATTCGTATAGTTGTGGAACATTGCACCGATCACTGGCAGACCGAAATGCACACGCGGCAGCACATCAGCAACACCGTTCAACGATGACGTGACAGGCGTCATGCTTTGCTGAGACTGTGAGGCGGTACCGGTTGCACCAAAGCCAAACGATGCCCAGCCATTTGGCCCTTGCAATACGCGCCGGCTAAACGTTGCAAATGGGGCACCCGTGGTTGTCGCGCCGGACACGGCAAATGCATCAGCCGCACCTTGCAGACGGAAGTTGTTGTTAGAGCTCAACAAACCGCTTGAACCAAACTCGATAACGTTTGCTTCCCAGCAGAGTACCTGGCCTGGAACAATAACACCAGGAGGACGCGGCGATGGCAGAATTACGCCAGGCGTTGTACCAATGGTGCCTTCTTCACGATTGAAGATAGCAAGCGAGTATGCGTCACATGCGCCAGTTGGGGTCGCGTTCGCGAAGTTGTTGCTGAACGGACGGTTAGGCGTACCAACACCAACACCGATGTTGTCGCGCTTGGTTGGCATCGTGATAACCCAATCGGTCTTGGACACTGAACCAGCATCGGTCACGAACTCATTGATAACGCTATCGCGCATCAGGATTGCCGAAACCGCTTCGCGCGACGTGTTCCACTGCGCGCGAACCACACCAGCCGAGTTTGGAATCGCCGGATTGCCAGTGACGAACACGTTGCTCACGGTGTCGATACCAGTTGTGATGGAAATCGATGGGTTCGTATTACCGGAAGCCGAATACGGCACATTGCCTGGCGCTGGAACAAGTGGATTCCACCAGCCGTCAAACACGGTGACGTCATAGGTGTAGTTTGTTCCATTGGCAGAATTGATAATACTCGCGCGCCCGGTCAACCCACCAGCTGGGGAAGCCAGATGTAGCGGAAATTTGCCAACAGCACCGACTGTGGTCGGCACGGGAGTACCTAGATCAGCGTCGTATGCGTCAAGTGCTGCGCAATTGGCCGGCACACCGATCGTGGTACCACTCGTGGCGTGCTTGATGTAGCCCGTGATAATGGTATTGGTAACAATACCCATCTCGAGCACTTCCATGTAGCCCTCGCGGGTACGATCAAGCGTATTCATTGTTGCATTGTCGACGGCTACGCCCGTGTACTGGTAATTCTTGAATGCGTTGATTGGCAAGCCCAAGCCATCCGTACGCACCGTCGCTACACCAGCTGCACCACCGAAGAGGTCGCTAGGTGTTACACAGGAATTGTCGCCGGTTTCAAGACGCGCACCATCCGCGCCGCCTGGCGTTGTTCCGGTAAGAACCACGCCGGTCCATACGTCTTGTGGGGACAGGAACAAGTTAAAGTCAAGTACCTCACGGCTATTCTTGCCTTCGAGGAAACGGACTTTAACGGCTTTTGTCAGGCTCGTCGTATTGACGATTGACATGGCTGTCACATTGCCGCCTCGGACCGTGTAGTACGGGTAAATCACGACTTGCCCGAGACCGTCCGGATTGATGTGCACTGCGTTAGCGGTACCGGCAGCGCCTAGCGCTCCCAACCCCGCCAAAACGGCTGCGTGCAGAGATTTCTTTTTAAACGTATTCATTTTTTAAAATACTCCTTTTAGATATTAAAGTGATCACTTTAGAAGCTACAACACT
>JAJAYN010000541.1 GCA_026786225.1 Burkholderiales bacterium
AAGGTGACCGGCTGGAAATCTATCGGCCCTTGAAAGCAGATCCGAAACAGGCGCGACGCGCGCGCGTTTCAAAAACAAAACGCGGTTAGCAAGTACTCCGTGCGCAACTGAATGTGTGCGGCGCTGCAGATAGGCAAACTGCTGCCAGTCGGCCAATCAATACGCTACTTGCAGAAATCCGCGACGGATTTGCGCGCTTTTGCCGTCTCTGTCTGCCGACTTTCTTCGTCAAGAATTTCCCTGTTCCCTGAATCGGTGTTGCGCGTTAGCGGGCGGCCTGTTTCGAGGTCCTTCAACGCTGCGCGCGCATCGCGGCAGTTGGCGGCATTGGCCGCCGCGGCCTGCTGATCAGCTTCGCTCTTCTTTGCTTTTTCGGCATCGTCAGCTTTGCGCTTATCAAAATCCTTGGCGCGATCCTGCAATGATTTCGCCGGCGTTCCTGCGGTGCTTGCCGCAGCAGGAGAAGTGTCTACTTTCTTGGCCTCCGTCTTGGTGGCACTGGCCGGTGGTGGCGTGTCCGTATATTGGACCTTGCCATCTTTATCGACCCACTTATAGACCTGTGCCGCTACGGTGGCGGTGGCGAGCAAAATCGCGACGGCGATAAACAGCTGGACGGGTGATTTCATCTATTTCTCCTCACTACACAAATTGTTGGTGTTCTTGTTACTTCCAGCTTGCTGCCTATCGGCATACGGTATATGGGGCCGTCGGCAGCAATTACCACTTCACCGGCGGCCTGGATAACTGCGCGATCGATAATTCGCATAACGCGATCACCTCCCGCGCGTGTCGCAGGGTTGCAGCGCTGTTGAATTCCTTTGCCGCCGTGCGCGCACGATTCAATTCATTTACTGCCGCGGTCCATAGTGCACGCTTGACCCGCGCTTCGATGACACCTTGCTCAGCAGCTTGCAAAGCCGTGTCTGCTTCGGCTGTCAGCGCAACAGGCTTTGGCACAATCACTTGAGGAAGAACTGCAACCGGACTTTTCGGCGTTTCCTGCACTGCACAGCCACTCGCCAATACCGTCAACAGCAGACCCACACGCAAAATACGGCGCGAACCTGAAATCGCCCCAGCACTAAGTGCAATTTTTGTAAAAAACAGTTTTATCGTCAACGGGTTAGCCTAAAGACTTCGACTTATTTCGCTAAGGTAGCCGTAAATGGTTCATGCGTCAACCGAAACAATGGAAAGTTACAAGGCTTTTGCCGGGCTAAATGCGTCGCGTATAATCCTGCATTTGTCGGAGTCCGAAACGTGAAACTCGTTAAAAAAGCCCTGACGTTCGATGATGTTCTGCTGGTTCCGGCGCACAGCCAAGTACACCCGCGCGATGTGTCACTCGCCACGCAACTGACCAAATCCATTCGCCTGAATCTCCCGCTTATTTCTGCGGCGATGGATACCGTCACCGAATCGCGCCTGGCGATTGCGCTGGCGCAGGAGGGCGGCATCGGCATCGTCCACAAGAATTTATCCATTCGCGCACAAGCCGCTGAAGTGTCGAAGGTTAAACGCTTCGAAAGCGGCGTGGTTAAGGATCCTCTGGTCGTGCCACCCACCATGTTGGTACGGGACGTCATCCAACTGCAGCGCCAGCACGGCATTTCCGGCTTACCGGTAGTCGAAGCAGGAAAAATCGTCGGTATCGTGACCAATCGCGATATTCGATTCGAAACCAATCTGGACCAGCCGATCAGCAACATCATGACGCCGCGCGAGCGGCTCGTGACGGTGAAAGAAGGCGCGTCGCTCGACCAGGCGCAGGCGCTGATTCATAAACACCGGCTCGAGCGTTTGCTGGTCGTCAAAGATACATTTGAGTTGGCCGGTTTGATTACAGTGAAGGACATCCAGAAGGCCAAGGATCACCCGGACGCGTGCAAAGACGACCTCGGTCGTTTGCGTGTCGGTGCCGGCATCGGCGTGGGTGGTGACAACATGGAACGCGCCGCCGCGTTGATCGAAGCCGGTGTGGATTGCCTTGTGGTCGATAGCTCGCATGGCCACGCCCAAGGCGTGCTCGATATGGTCAAGGCGGTGAAGGTGCATTATCCAAATGTCCAGGTAATCGGTGGGAATGTGGCGACTGCCGCTGGTGCCAAGGCAATGGCAGATCACGGCGCTGATTGCGTCAAGATCGGCGTTGGACCGGGGTCGATCTGCACGACCCGCATCGTCACTGGTGTGGGCATGCCGCAGATCACTGCCGTGGCGGAAGCAGCGGGCGCGCTGGAGGCAATGGGTATTGCCTGTATCGCCGATGGCGGCATCCGCTATTCGGGTGACGTCGCCAAGGCAATCGCTGCAGGTGCATCATCGGTCATGATGGGCAGCATGTTTGCGGGTACCGATGAGGCACCAGGCGAGATTGAATTATTTCAGGGCCGCTCATACAAAAGTTATCGGGGTATGGGTTCACTGGGTGCCATGCAGAAAGGCTCCAGTGACCGTTACTTTCAAGAGAATATCAACAATGCCGACAAACTGGTGCCGGAAGGCGTCGAGGGTCGCGTGCCATATAAAGGCCCGGTTACCACCATCATTCATCAGTTGATGGGCGGCGTGAGGGCGTCGATGGGGCTGGTCGGCTGCCCGACGATTGAAGAGTTCCGTACCAAGGCCACCTTCGTGGAGATCACTGCCGCGGGCATGCGTGAGAGCCATGTGCACGACGTGCAGATGACCAAGGAAGCGCCAAATTATCGTGTGGATTGAACGGGTTCGCCAATGAAACGCTATGGTTCACCCGGATGCGGCTCCGCCGTTGTAGAGGTCGTTAGCAGGTTGCGTCCTGGCCGCGCATGGTTCAATGAACGTTGCCCGAAACTCGCGGCCGCAGTGGCACTGACGGAGCAGCATCCGGTCGTTGCAAAATTGTGGGGAAAGAATTTTGGAAAGTAGTCCCGCAGCCAACACTGATCCGACAACTGACGTTGCGAAAGCCACGCAGACGGCAAAAAAAGTCGGTCTCAATTTCGTCTTGATCTGCGTGTTCATCGATATGCTTGGCATCGGGCTGGCGATCCCGGTGCTGCCGATACTGGTGGGTGAATTCGTCGAAGGTCGCGATCTGCAAGCCTATTGGTACGGCATTCTCGCCACCGTTTTTGGTCTGTTGCAATTTCTATTCATGCCGATCCTCGGCGCGATGAGCGATAAAGTTGGCCGCCGTCCGGTGTTGCTTTACTCGATGGTCGGCATGTTCTTCAATTTTCTCGCCACTGCATGGGCGCCGACATTGTTGGCGCTGTTTATCGGCCGCGTGATCGGTGGCATGTCGGCGGCGAGCATGTCGGTGGCGAGCGCGTATGCGTCTGATGTATCGACGCCTGAAAATCGCGCCAAGAGTTTTGGGAAAATCGGTGCGGCATTCGGCATGGGCTTCATCGTCGGCCCGGTGCTGGGCGGTGTACTCGGCGACATCAATCTGCAGTTGCCGTTCTATGTCGCGGCGGGGCTTTGCGCGGCGAATTTTATTTTCGGCTATTTCTTTGTGCCCGAATCGTTGCCAAAGGAAAAGCGCACGCCGTTTTCGTTGAAGCGTGCGAATCCATTCTCCTCCCTCGCGCGCCTGACCGCGCGGCCAGATATTCGTGGTCTCGTGGTGGTATTTGCACTCGTGACATTTGCGCAGGTGATGCTGCAAACCACGTGGGTTTTGTATAACAATTTCCGCTTCGGCTGGACGCCACGTGACAACGGCATTTCGCTGTTTTTCGTCGGTCTCACCGCCGTCGTCGTGCAGGCTGGCTTGCTGGGATGGCTCATTAAACGCCTCGGCGAAGTAAAGGTATCGATGATCGGTCTGGCATCAGGTGCGATCATTTATGTCGCATACGGACTCGCTACCGCAGGATGGATGATGTACGTGTTCATTCTGTGCAATATGCTTTCCTTTGCGGCCGGCCCGGCCCTGCAATCGATCGTATCGAAAGCGACCGATCCGCGTGAGCAGGGTGCGCTTATGGGTTCGCTACAATCTTTAAGCAGTCTGGGTATCGTTCTGGTGCCGGTGATCAGCACCGGGCTGCTGGCTGAAGTCAGCCATTTGCCGACCAACGACTGGCGCATCGGATCCACTTTTTTCCTCAGCGCGATCATGCAGACGATTGCGTTATTTATCGCGTGGCGATACTTTGCGACGCGCCGAAACTCTAAAACGGCGGCGACCTGAAGCTATGGAACACACCATCGACAAAATCCTCATCCTCGATTTCGGTTCCCAAGTCACGCAGCTCATCGCCCGCCGGGTGCGCGAGGCCGGCGTGTATTGCGAAGTGCACGATTTCGATATGGCCGAGGCCGACATTCGCGCCTTTAATCCCAAGGGCATCATCCTTTCCGGCAGTCACGCCTCGGTGATTGACGACGATACCGCGCGTGCGCCGCAAATCGTTTTCGAGCTCGGTATCCCGGTGTTGGGTATCTGCTATGGCATGCAAACGATGGCTGCACAATTGGGTGGCAAAGTCGAAAGCGGTCTGGTGCGCGAGTTCGGCTATGCCCAGGTACGCGCACGCGGTCACTCGAAACTACTTGAAGGTATTCAGGACCACGTCAATGCAGAGGGTCACGGACTGCTCGATGTGTGGATGTCCCACGGGGACAAGGTGGCCGCGTTGCCGCCTGGCTTCAAGGTCATCGCGTCCAATGCGTCAACGCCGCTCGCGGCAATGGCGGATGAATCGCGTCGTTTTTATGCCGTGCAGTTTCACCCCGAAGTCACGCATACCCCGCAAGGCAGTGCAATCTACAAGCGGTTCGTGCACGACATCTGTGGCTGCGAGGCGCACTGGAATATGCCGGATTACGTGCCGCAGGCAGTCGCGCACATCCGCGCGCAAGTCGGCGACGAGGAAGTCATTCTTGGGTTGAGTGGCGGGGTCGATTCGAGCGTCGCTGCAGCGCTGATTCAACGGGCGATTGGCGAGAAGCTCACTTGCGTATTTGTCGATACCGGATTGCTGCGCTTGAATGAAGGCAGGCAGGTAATGGAGATGTTTGGTGAGCATATGCACATGAAGATCATTCATGTCGATGCGGCCGACGAGTTCCTCGGCCAGCTCAAGGGCGTGTCTGACCCCGAGCAGAAGCGCAAAATTATCGGCCGTGTGTTCGTGGAAATTTTTCAACGTGAGGCGGCCAAGTTGCCATCCGCCAAATGGCTTGCACAGGGGACGATTTATCCGGATGTGATCGAGAGCGCATCGGCGAAAACCAAAAAAGCCCACACGATCAAATCGCATCACAACGTCGGCGGCTTGCCGGAATCACTGCACCTCAAGCTGCTGGAGCCGTTGCGCGAATTGTTCAAGGACGAAGTGCGCAGTCTTGGCTTGGCGCTGGGTTTGCCCCGCGCGATGGTTTTGCGTCACCCGTTTCCGGGACCCGGCCTGGGTGTGCGCATTCTGGGTGAAGTGTCGCGAGAAGCGGCGGATTTGCTGCGGTTGGCGGACGCAATTTTTATTGACGAATTGCGCGCCGCGCGCGACGACGCAGGCAATAGTTGGTACGACAAGGTCGCGCAGGCCTTCGCCGTCTATTTGCCGGTGAAAAGTGTCGGCGTGATGGGCGATGGCCGCACCTACGAAAATGTCGTTGCGCTGCGGGCGGTGCAGACCACCGACTTCATGACCGCGCATTGGGCGGAGTTGCCGTACTCGCTGCTGGCAACAGTGTCGAACCGCATCATCAACGAAGTGCGCGGATTCAATCGCGTGGTTTACGACGTCTCCGGCAAGCCGCCAGCGACGATTGAGTGGGAATAGCGGCGTGGTTCCCATCGAGCGCTTCCGCAAACTCGCCGTCAAGCGCGGCCTGACACCAGGCGGCCTTCTCGACGCCTCGCCTGCCGATTTTGATTTGCTGCTCTTGTCTATTCGCCGCGCGTTCGAGACTTCCCGCACCTACGCTGAGCGCGAAGTAAACGAACTGGTTGCCCAATGGTTGGTCTCGGTGGGCGCAATGCTCGACGTGGACCATGTCGAATTGCGCCGCTGGTTGGTGGACTTGGCTGTACTTTCGCGTGATCCGTATGGCCACGCCTACTCGGTTGCCGAAATGCCGGCGCATCTGGTGAAACTCGATGCCGATACGGCACAACTTGATTTCAAGCGCGAATTTGCCGACGCCAACGCGCGGGAATCGCAGAAGCGCGCCGCGCGCAAAGCGGCCTGGCAACAAGCCAAGATTGGCGACTGAATGGCTGACCGCAAAAACATTTCATCAGGCGCACCTTGGGAATCCATCGTCGGCTATTCCCGCGCGGTTCGTATCGGCAATCACGTCTGGGTCGCCGGGACTACTGCGACCGATGAAAGCGGCAATGTCGTTGGCGCTGGTGACCCAGCCGCGCAAACGCGCTATGCGCTGCTGAAAATCGGTCGCGCCCTCGAAGAAGCTGGTGCAACATTTGCGGATATCGTCCGCACCCGCACATTTGTCACCGACATTTCGCAATGGGAAGCCATTGGCCGTGTACACGGTGAATTTTTTGGTGCGATACGTCCTGCAGCCACGATGGTCGAGGTGTCGAAGCTGATCGATCTCGCGCATCTGGTGGAAATTGAAGTCGATGCGTACCTTGGCGATTGATGGGGGACTTCATGTTTGAACACGTTTCGAAACCTGTCATTCCCCAGCGCCAGTTTGTGTCGCGATTGACGCGCGCCGTGTTGCTGGGCCTTGGCATGATCTTGATTTCACTTGCCATCGGCATGGCAGGTTATCGCTGGTTTTTCCCGAATCTCGACTGGGCGGACGCCTTCGTCAACGCCGCGATGATCTTGTCCGGCATGGGGCCGATGGCG
>JAJAYN010000542.1 GCA_026786225.1 Burkholderiales bacterium
CCGGACAGGAGCCGTTGCGCGAGTTACAGGCGCCGCTGGAGGCGGCCGGTGTGAAGGTATATCTGGTTGGCGGCGCGTTCGAAGCGGGCGAGCTGGATGCCAAGCGCGCGATTGACCAGGCAAGTCGATTGGCGGCGTCACTGTAGTCAGATCGCTACGCGTGGGGGAAGATTCCCGAATGCGCCGCTATTTCAACGCCTCAAGAATCTTTGCCACCACCGCTTTGCCCGGTGGCGTCCACGGCGCGATCAATTCGAAGTGCCCCGAATTTTCCAGGGCAATCAGCTCGACACTATCGCCACTTTCTTTCGCGCGAGTCTGGTAGCGCAATCCAATTGCAGGTGGCACGATGCCGTCGAATACGCCGTGCATCAGAATTTGCTTTACGCCCAGCGGCAACATCTCTGATGGCGATGTATCAAGAAACGGCACGTTTTTGGCGCCGTCTGCGGGCGTGCGTGCAATCGCGTCGGTGAGTTGATCGACCGTTTTGTCACCGCAGGCATGAGCGCCGACACGCGCAAAATGAGCAAGATCAGGAATGCCGGCGACACCAATTACTGCCTTGAAACGCACCGCCTGATCGCGCTTGAGCGCGCTGCTTGCCGGGATGCGGTTTTGCGCCGCCACCCACAGTGCCAGATGGCCGCCGGCAGAATGGCCCGTCACCACGGCGCGAGTCAAGTCGAGATTGTATTTCTCGGCGATCGACCGTAAATGCGCCACGCCATTGGCCACATCGTTGAATGTGCCAGGGTAGCCGCCGCCATTGTGCCCAACGCGCCGATAGGTAAGGCTCCACACTGCCACACCGTTTTTTCGCAAGTCATCTGACAGAAATGCCACCAACTCTGGCCCCGGCAAATCTGCGAGCCAGCAACCACCGTGAATCAGTACCACAACCGGTAGCGGGCCTTTGGTGGTCGCCGGCGGCAGCCACAGTTCGCCATATTGCGTGGCTTCCTTGCCGTACGCGATTTTGTGATCGGGTTGGGTGGTTTTGAGTTCCGGCCTGTTAAGTATCTGGCTGAACGTAAGCGTTTGTGATTCGGCAGATGCACTGGTCATGGCGAGGAGGAGGATGAGAATGAAGTTGCGCACGGCGTGCCTTGGAGAACGGGGAGATGACAGAAAGATGATCGCATATCGCTGCGTATTATTCGTGTGTCAGCGTGGCCAATATGAGGTTGTAAGTACGGCGTTCGTTAGCGGGAATTCCTTATCAATGCTTCTGCATCACGTTCTCGAACAACGGTGACCGCACCAGACTCTCAAGCCATGCCGCCAGCGGACCGCCGTACGTCGCGTCAAACCATGCCCTGTCTACCTGCGCAAACTGTCGCACGAACGGAACGATAGCCGCATCTGCCAGGCTCATCGATTCGCTCATTAGAAACTTATGCTTTGCCAAGCGTGAACTCAACGTTCGCAGGAACCTACCCGCCTCATCGCGATACGGTTCACGCGAATGCGCCAGCGATTCCGGCTGTCCACAACCCGGATATTTGTATCGATCAAGCAAACGCTTGAACGACCCATCGTTCTCGTCGATCAACAACATCGCTTCAGCCGCTGATTCAGCATCACTGTTCATCCAGCCGGCCGGATCATGGATGGAGAGCGCCCAGCGCATGATGTCGAGACTTTCATCGATGACGCGGCCATCGGCGAGTTGCAGTACCGGCACCGTGCCTTTCGGTGACAGTGACAGCATCTCCTGCGGCTTGTTCTTGAGATCCACTTCGCATGCATCCACTTCAACGCCGCTCACCAGGATCGCGAGTCGCGCGCGGATCGCGTAGGGGCAGCGTCTGAAGGTATAGAGGAGGGGGACAGCGATGGGTGTCATCGAGCAGCAATCACCATATACAGTCTGCGCACTACGGCAGCACCACCCATTCCGCCCGCAAAACATTGTCCGCTCGATGCACGACGGTCATTCCCGCACGCGCGGCCCACGGAATAATCTGTCGATGCAGCGGAATCAGATACGCCTGATCACGCACGCGACGCGCAGCCGACGACAACAAACCTTCGCGCTTCGCATCGTCCATTTCGCCCGAGGCCTGATCGATCGCGCGATCTACTTCGGCATCCGAAAAGCGGCCCATGTTGAAATCACCGCGGCCCTTGCCATCGTAACTGTGCGCGAGTGGTGTGAGGAAGGTGGTGCCATCGCTGGGCGCACCACCCCAGCCGTACAAAAAGAAACTGGCGTCGCGGCGTTCAAGCTTCTGAAAAAACTGCGCGCGTCCCATCGCCGAGACACGGGTGCGAATGCCGATCCGTTCCAGCATCGCCGCGATGGCAGTGCAGATGCGCTCATCGTTCACATATCGATTGTTCGGGCAATCGAGCGTAATCTCGAAGCCTTGCGGATAGCCCGCTTCGCGTAACAGCTTGCGTGAGCGCTCGGCATCAAACGCGAGCCTGCCTTCCGTTTCATTTCGATAGCCGAATGACGCCGGCACCATGATGCTGCCTGTGGGCACCGAGAAGCCGCGCATCACCTGTGTGCGAATCGCTTCGATGTCAATCGCGTGATAAATCGCCTGGCGCACGCGGATATCCTTGAAGGGATTCTTGCCTTTGACGCTGCTGTAAAGCAATTCGTTGCGATCCTGATCCATCCCCAGAAAAATCACGCGATTCTCCGGACCCTCGATGATCTTTACCCGCGCTTCGCGTTTGAGCCTTGGAATATCCTGCAGCGGCGGGTCCAGCACAAAGTCGATTTCGCCGGTGATCAACGCCGACATCCGCGTCGCATCCGACTTGATCGGCAAATACTGCATGCCCGTCACATTGCCATCGAAGTTCCCGGCCTTGATGCCCCACCAGTCGGGGTTCTTCTGCAGCACCGTTTTCACTTCCGCCTGACGGCTGATCAGTTTGAAGGGCCCGGTGCCGTTGGCATTGCGCGAAGCATAGGTCTCAAGGCCGGTCTTGTAATCCTGCACGATCACCGATTTGTTCGCCTCAGTCCATTTGCGGTTCATGATACTGATTACCGTCACGTTGGCGAGGAATGCCGGATGCGGGCGCGGCGTGACGATATCCACCGTGTAGTCATCTACCTTGCTCGCCTTGCCCAGCGGCGCTGCGAAGACCTTGAAATTCGACGTCGCTGACTGCGAACGATCAAACGAAAACACCACGTCGTCCGCCGTGAAGGGCGTGCCGTCATGAAACTTCACGCCTTGCCGCAGCTTGAAGCGCCACGTCAGATCGTTCACCTTGGTCCACGACTCCGCCAGCGCCGGCACGATTTCCAGCTTCTTGCCGCGCGCCGTCAGGTGTTCATAGACATGATCGTTGATGAGGTTGTTGAGCCCCTCGTTTTGTGCATGCGGATCGGCGGTCAGGTAGTCCCCCTGGCTGGACCAGCGGAACACCGTGGCGTGTACGCTGACGGTGCCAATGAACGCCACACATGCGAGCGTTATGCCAACGATGTATCGCATGGAAAGTCGCATCCTATTCATCCGTGTCATGCCTTCCTTTACGTGGCGTTTTCAGTATTTTGCACAAACTTCATGTTACCGCCACCGCTGCAAGTTCGAATAATTAATCTCTCCAATCAGCATGTGCATTGCAAGATATCTCCACCTTTTGTAAAAACCTGCGCCAGCAACTCGCAACCGCAGGGCACGAAACACCCGGGCATGGTGCCGTCCTGAACATGCTTGCCAGAAGTGCCGGGTATCGTCATTACCAGACGCTCAAGGCCAATCCGCCTTCGTTGCTGGTTGCAGAAGCGGCGATGCCACCGACCGAAACGTTCGCGACTGGAATCAGCCTGCCGCGTGGCTCGACAGTGCCGATGCCATTGCGGCGATTGCTCTCGTGTTTCGATACACAAGGCCGACTGATGCGATGGCCGAACAAGTACGCGGCCCAGCAAACGGCGATATGGGGGCTGTGGTCACGGTTGCCCGCGCAGCGCGAACTGGTCAATGCAAAGCTGCTCTGGCGCACGGTGGATTGCCGTGTTTATCGAAAAGAACAGCGGCGGCCTGATGAAGCGACGCGTGCGTTTCTAGCGTTGCTGTTCAGGCATACGCATTCCGCAAAAGCATGTTCACAAGCGCTGAATAGCCGTCTTCCTGGCGTAGGCCGGGGCCCAGCGCCATCTGATTTTGAAGGTACAGCGACCCTGGTTACCGCCCACGCGGGGATCACCGGGGGGAAATGGGCGCTTAAAACCGAAAACAAGCACGGGGGGGGGGGCCCGGGCCGTTATGTGTGGTAAGCCCCG
>JAJAYN010000543.1 GCA_026786225.1 Burkholderiales bacterium
GTACCAATTTTGGCGTCAAGCATGGGAGCAGATAAAGCGGGAACGATGATGCGCAACGAGCAATTACCGGATGAATCAGTAAGAGTCGAAATTCAACTCACGCAGTCGCTGACCATATCCAGCATGTGGAAGGAAATCAAGAGTCTGAATTTGCAGTTGTCGATGATCAATCAAGCGCGGCAAGATCTATCCAGCCGACTGGAGCAAGCGGAGCAAGATCTATCCAGCCAACTGGAGCAAGAGCGCAACGCGTCTGTGCAGGCCTCACAACAATTCCGAAAACATATCGACGATCTTTCAAGTCGCGCTGTGGTGCAGCAGCAAGCGCTTTTGGAAAGCATGGCGCAAATTGAGTCGTTAAATACGCGGTTTAACGAAGTTCTGACCTCCAAGAGCTGGAGATTGACCCGTCCTGTGCGAGCATTCGGGCATTTGTTGCGCAAGTTCAAAATCCTTGCACGCGCTCTTTTGCAATTGCTGCGAGAGCCGACTTCACTGCCGGAAAACTCAGCAAAGCTATTGCACGCATGGCGCTCGGGAGGATCGCCATCACTGAAGAGTGCTCTGGTGGGCGTTCAGCAAAGCGTCAACCAGACTGACGCATGGCAAGCATATCGCCTTACGTTCAATGAATACCTGAAGCCGCGGATCATCCAGCGTATTGATGAAATGACTACAACGCCTTCAATTTCAATCATTGTTCCCACCTACAATACGCCCGATACTATGCTTCGGGAAATGCTTGAGTCGGTCACGGCACAACTGTATCCGCATTGGGAACTTTGCATTGCTGATGACGGCTCTGATCAACCGCAGGTAAAGAAGACACTGACGGAGTACGCTGGAAAAGACCCACGCATCAAGTTGCATTTTGAACCGGGAAACCATGGGGTTTCTTACGCGTCAAACCGTGCACTTGAAATGGCTACCAGCGAATTTGTGGTTTTGCTGGATCACGACGATCTTCTCGAAGAGCATGCGTTGTTCCGATTCGCAGAAGCCATTCTGCAAGATAAGCCGGACATGGTGTACTCCGATGAAGTGCTGGTTACACCTGATGCCAGCATCGTCACCAAATACGTCTACCGGCCTGCGTTCTCACCGGAATTCCTACGAAGCCACCCGTACATCGTGCACTTGGTTGGTTTCAGAACGCAGCTTCTGCGCGATATTGGTGGTTTCGACGAAAAATTGAAGATTTCCCAGGACTATGATTTGATCCTGCGGGCCACAGAAAGTGCACTAACGATCGCGCACATACCGGAAATTCTGTATCAATGGCGCGTACATCCGAGCTCAGCCGGACACCTGCAGATAAACGAAGTAATGGAAGTATCGAGGGACGTTTTACAACGACATTTGGAACGATGTGGAGAAAAAGGAATTGTGCATGACGGCGTTGGGTTCAATTTTTTTGACGCGCGCTATCCATTGGATACAGATTCAAGAGTTGCCATCATCATTCCGACCAAGAATCATGGGGATCTGTTGCAGCAGTGCATTCATAGCATCCGCACGACTGTCTTGGGCGTCAAGTATGATGTCGTCGTGGTCGATCATGAGTCGGACGATCCTGCCACGCTTACTTATTTATCATCCATTTCTGACGACGTCCGCATCTTGCGTTACAAAGGCGTATTCAATTTCTCCGCCATCAATAACTGGGCTATCTCTCATTTAGGATCGGAATATTCACACTATCTGTTTTGTAACAATGATATCGAAGCGATTAAACCTGGTTGGCTGGAACGGATGCTCGAACTTGGACAGCATCAGACGGTTGCCATTGTCGGCGCAAAATTGCTTTATCCGGATCGCGAGACTGTTCAGCACGCTGGTGTTTGTGTGGGGCTCTATGGCGCTGCTGAGCATTACGGCAAATTTGTGCGTGTCCCAACGGGGCAATTGAACCCTGGCTACTATGGCGGCTTGGTAATTAATCACGAGGTTGCGGCGGTCACAGCGGCTTGCCTTCTGATGCGGCGAAACGTTTTTGAAGAAATATCCGGATTCGACGAAGCCATTGCAGTTGGCTTCGGTGATACGGATCTATGTCTTCGGGCTGGACAGAAAGGATATCGAGTGCTGTTTTGTCCTTTTGCGCAATTAGTACATCACGAGTCCTATACGCGCGGAACAAGTTCCGTGGATACGCACCCGATTGATACAGCACTTTTTAAGGCCAGATGGCAAGATGTCTTAAAGACGGGAGATCCTTATTACAACCCAGGTCTATCGCCCACAAGCACATGCTGGCAAAACACGAACCCGATGCATTGCAGTGTCGACATCAAACGCCGCGTATTCAAACGTGACCCCCTCACCGGCATGCAGGAAATCACCATTTAATTTGAACGGAGTGGCAAACGCGATGGCGCGTGTCAGCGATGATCTTGAAATCGTCCACCACGATGGGCAACAGCATCCCGAACGGCCAGAAACGTCATGCGCAGGTATTCCATTCGGGGCGCAACGAACAGCATGAGTGCCACGAATTTTGCGGCCATGCGCAACATATCCTTGAGCTTCCATTTCATCGGCATGTGCGGATACCGGTAAAGGCGTATCCGATTACGCGTCATGTAGTAGATGCGCAGCGGCGTATGCACCACCAGGTTAATTTGCTTCAGTATGACGCGGCGTTCATCGCCAAGTCGATGGTCCAATTCTGCATCGCACACGCCGTATAGAGAGAACTGCCTCGCGCGCGCCCTGCAACACCATTCGAGATCGACGCTATCGATGAAAAGTGCATCATCGAATTTACCAATTTTATCGAATGCGCTGATCGGGATGAGCGCACCCGAACTGATCAAAAAATCGCAAGCGATTGTTTTTTGCTGGCCGGATGTGCAGCGAAGGTGTTGATTGTCAAGCCATCCGAGGCGAGTGAATGGATAGTCGAGTTTATCGCGTGAATCAACGATACGTGGTCCGACTGCGGCAACGGCACTTGCGGCACTCTCGCTGGCGACCCGCTGGTAGCCCGCAAGCAGCCTGGTGACCATATCAGCGGCGGGAATACTGTCCTGGTCCAGCAGCAATCCGAATTCGGCACCGCTCATGCGGGATGCGTCCATGCCGATGTTGAAGCCGCTGGCGAGCCCCTGATTTTCTTCCAGAACGATAAAATTAATGTGCAAGTCTTCGCCGACAAGCGCGACAATTTCAGGCCTTGCGAAGAGGCTCTTCACCGACGGTGCCGAGCCATTGTCAACAATGAAGATTTCATCCACTTGCGTGCCCAGCGCTACGATTTGTTCGGCGAGCCGCATCGGCGCGGGATTAAACGTGACGGTGATACTGGCGACGCACGGTTGGTGCGTGGCTGGCTTGTTTGCAAGCCTCGCCTGCGCGCGCGCGCGAATCGGTGCGAGCGGATCATCGGCGATGAATCGCTGTACAAGGTTCAGATACTGCGGGTGCTTGTCCAATAGCAACTGCAGGTTTCTCTTTTTTAGCGCAACGGCCTTGGCGCTAAAGGATCGGCTCCCGATGTGCGCTACAAAAGTGTCGTCGCACAAGACGTTGCGATATCCAGCGTGGATAGCCCGCATGCAGAAATCATTTTCTTCACCATAACCCAGGCCGAAAGTTTCTGCGTCGAACAGGCCAATCGCGTCCAGCAATGAGCGGCGGATAAACATGCAAAATCCCACCGCCGTCGGAATATCCGGGTAGGCCGGTGTGGCAGTTTCTTCCATGGCGCGACTAACGACCTCAATGTCCACGCCGGCTAGCGAATTGTTCTGGCAAAAAACAGGGAATGAGCATATTTCCGCATTGTTGGAAAACGGTGTGATGGTGCCAATCGAGCGGTCGGATGCTGCGCAAATGCGAACTTTTTCCAGCCAACGCGTGGTGACAATGGTGTCCGAGTTAAGCAGCACCACGTCATTGCTGGTCGATGACATCCCGCGATTGACCGTGTTGACAAAGCCCATGTTCGATGAATTCTTCAGCAATACGATTCTGGCGTCAGCCTCGGCCTCAAGGGTCGCAAACAATGCAGCGATGCGCTCATCCGGCGAGCAATCATCGATGAGCACGATCCGGCAATCGCTTGCCGTATGCCGACGCACACGATCAATGCAGCGCACCACATCCTCAAAGGCGTTGTAGATCGGAATGATCACGTCGACTGTGTTCAACGCGGCCTCTCCCCACGCGATGCCAGATAAATGCCTGCCAGCAACATCGAGAACCCGGCCAGCTGTAACGGCGCAAAATGCTCCCCGAATATCAGCCACGCGAGCATTGCCGAGCCGATGGGTTCGCCCAGAATAACGAGCGCGATGAACGTGGCTGAAACGTGTTTTAGCGCCCAATTGAACGCGCTATGCCCCAACAATTGCGGGCCCAGCGCAAGTGCTACCAGGCAAACCCAGGCTGTGGCTGAAAATCCCGTGAGCGTTGCACCCGCAGCGATGGCTGTAATCATCAATGTAATTGCCGCGCTGGAATACACCAGCCAGATATACGGCAGCAGCGACATCGTTTTGCGTAAGCGCCGCCCAATCAACAAATATCCGCAAACCGTGATTGAGCCAACGACCGCGAGACCATTGCCCAGCAGTGGATTGTTGCCACCAGTTCCCGCAACGAGGTGCGCATCAGACAGAAATATCAACGCACTTCCGGCAATCGCGGCAGCGATACCGAACACCAGCCAGCCGCCAAGTTTTTCCCTGAAAAACAACCACGACACCATTGCGATCCAGATGGGATTTGTCGAGACCAGTGCGACGCTACTCGCGACAGATGTGTAGCCAAGCGACGAGATCCAGGCAGCAAAGTGAAGTGCCAGAAATACTCCGGCGGCACAGCCAAATAGCCAATCCTGCTTCCGCAACGCGCCGATTTCCTTTGACGCTTTTGCCCACGCCAGCGGCCACAGAAGTACGGCGGCGATAGTCAACCGCCACGCCGCAATGGCGATGGAGTTGACGCCTTCTGCTTGCGCGACCCGAATCATGATGGCTGCACTTGAGACGACTAACACGGCAGCGCCAAGCACGACATAGGGCAGCCAGGGTTGTTGCGGCACGACTAATGGCGGGCTTGCTGACAAGATTCGAATTTTCCTGAATGCGGCATTTAGAATATTGAAGTGCTAGCATTGGCGAGGTCTGCAGCGTGAAAGACCTTGGAAAGCCGCGCCAATGCTGGATGTTATTAAAACGGCAATCTCAAAATCTTGTCGTCCCAGGCTACGCTGGAATGTCGAACTCTTGAAGCAGTCAATTCCACGAAAAATTCCCTCGCGAATTTGTTCCAGCAGATCAAGATGCAGGGATAATCAAGCTGACGCTATTTGTTCGCGGGAGTCAAAATTGAAGTGTAGCCAGTACAGAGTCGTGTTCGTCATCGCAACCATTTTGGCGATCACATCGTTGCCCGCCATTGTATCTGCGCAACCTTGGCCGACCAAGCCGATCAGAATCGTACTGGGCTTCCCGCCCGGTGGGGCCACCGATATTCTGTCCCGTGACTTTGCGGCTAAATTGGCGGAAGAACTGAAACAGCAGGTCCTGATCGAAAACAAACCCGGTGCAGGCGGCACGATTGGCGCTGACATCGCCGCCAAAGCAGCACCGGATGGCTACACGCTCACCATCGGCACCACCAGCAATCACGCCATTGCCGTGAGCCTTTACAAGAAACTGCCTTACGATCCGGTCAGGGATTTTGTCCCGATCACGATGCTTGCCGTTTCGCAGAACGTCGTCGTGATCAATCCCGGCGTACCGGCGAACAACATCAAGGAGTTGGTCGCGTATGCCAAAGCCAACCCAGGCAAGCTCAATTTTGGCTCCTCGGGAAACGGCACCATCTCGCACCTCACGGGTGAAATGTTCAACACGCTCAACGGCACGCAAATAACGCATATCCCATACAAAGGCAGCGCTTTTGTATTTCCTGACCTGCTTTCCGGCCAGATCTCGGTGATGTACGACTCGACCATATCCATTGGCTCGCTGGTGAAGTCAGGCAAAGTCAAGGCGCTTGCGGTGACCGGGTCGAAGCGGTCAGTTTTGGTGCCTGATCTGCCGACGGTCGCCGAATCGGGCTACCCCGGCTTCGAATCGACCAATTGGTTTGGCTTTTTTGCGCCAGCAGCCACGCCCAAAGACATACTGGGCAGATTGAACGCGGCTGCGGTCAAAGTCCTTGGCGGGCCGGAACTGCAGGCACGTTTTGCGCTCCAAGGTGCAGAGGTCGTTGCCAACAGGCCTGATGATGCGTTGGTAATGCTGAAGGCAGATATCATCAAATGGGCGGAAGTAGCGAGGAAATCCGGTGCGAAAATTGATTGAACTCGTTTGCGGACATTGCTAGACAGTGGATTAACGTACTCGGTTTATCAAAAGAGAATTTGCAGTATCGCCACTTACGGCATGATCAATCTCATGCGCAATAAGCCGCTGTTTCGCGACGTCACCAGTGACGCGTAGCTGAAAGGACTGCAGGCACGATTCGATATTGATCGCGAACGCGCCAATTCGATGATCGAC
>JAJAYN010000544.1 GCA_026786225.1 Burkholderiales bacterium
GCGTTCCTCCGTTTATTTTTTGTCGATATCTGCAATCGATTCAAGTCTATCAGCGACCGGTCACGTTTGTTTCCCGTGCGCGTGTTTACCGAGCTCCCATTTTGCCAGTGCCGCGCGATGTACTTCGTCCGGGCCATCGGCGAGCCGAAGAATCCGCGCCCACGTGTAGGCGTATGCCAATGGAAAATCTTCCGACAATCCGCCTGCACCGTGCGCCTGAATCGCCCAATCGATAATCTGCTGTGCGACATTCGGCGCGACGACCTTGATCATCGCGATTTCGGTTCTGGCGATTTTGTTGCCGGCCGTATCCATCATGTAGGCCGCTTTGAACGTGAGTAATCGCGCCTGGTCGATCATGCATCGCGCTTCGGCGATGCGCTCGTGCCAGACCGATTGCGCAGCGATGGGCTTGCCGAAAGCGACGCGCGAGGAAAGGCGTTTGCACATCAGCGCAAGAGCGCGTTCGGATAAGCCAATCAGTCGCATGCAGTGGTGGATTCGGCCGGGACCCAGTCGGCCCTGAGCGATCTCAAACCCGCGACCTTCGCCGAGCAGAATGTTGGATGCCGGGACGCGTACATTCTTGAATTCAATTTCGCAGTGGCCGTGCGGCGCATCGTCAAATCCGAATACGGGAAGAGGGCGGATGACGGTCACGCCCGGGGCGTCCGCGGGCACGAGAATCATCGATTGCTGCGAATGTGTCGGTCCGTCAAGATCGGTCTTGCCCATGACGATGTAGATTTTGCAGCGCGGATCGCCCGCGCCTGAAATCCACCACTTGCGACCGTTGATGAGGTAATTATCGCCGTCGCGCTCGATGCGCGTCGCGATGTTGGTGGCGTCACTCGAAGCGACTTCGGGCTCGGTCATCGCGAATGCGGAGCGCATTTCACCGTTCAAAAGGGGGGTCAGCCACTGCGCTTGCTGTTCGGCGGTGCCGTACTGTGCCAGCACTTCCATATTGCCGGTGTCGGGTGCGGAGCAGTTGAATACTTCCGGCGCCCAGTGCACGGCACCGGTGATTTCCGCGAGCGGTGCGTATTCGAGATTGGTCAGGCCGGCACCGTATTCGGGGTCGGGTGCGAACAGGTTCCAGAGCCCGGCGGCGCGCGCCATGGGTTTCAATTCCTCGATGATCGCTGTCGGTGTCCAGCGTTTGCCAAGCCTGGTGTTGGCTTCGACATCCTCGTGAAAGCGATGCTCGTTCGGATAGATATGTTCATCAAAAAATGCATGCATGCGCTGCTGCAGATCGACGACTTTGGGGGAATGATTGAAGTCCATGTTTTTCCTGTTCTAGCGTTGCAACGCTATTTGTTGATCAGTTTCTCTGCGACTTTCCAGCCCAACTCTGCCAGCGGTCGCGCAGCTTTGCCCATCGCCACGGCTTGCTCCGACGCGGCGGTGCCATCGACGACGCGTTTCATGATGCCCTGCAGAATGCCCGCCATGCGGAACAGGTTATAGGCCAGGTAATACTCGAAATTCTCGATGCCTGCTCTCCCGGTGCGCTGGCAATAACTTGCAACATACGATTTGAAATCGGGGATGCCGAGTGCCGCGAGATCGATTCCTGCCAAACCGCGGAACGCGTTCGGCGGGACGTGCCAGGTCATGCAGTGATACGCAAAGTCCGCCAACGGGTGACCGAGCGTGGAAAGCTCCCAGTCCAGGATCGCCAGCCCGCGTGGTTCGGTGGGATGAAAAATCAGGTTGTCCATGCGGTAGTCGCCGTGCACGATCGAGGTTTCCTCGCCTGGCGGGATGTGCAGCGGCAGCCATTCAATGAGCTTGTCCATCGCTTCTATTTTTTCTGTTTCCGACGCACGATATTGTTTGCTCCAGCGGCCGATCTGCCGCTCAAAATAATTGCCCGCTTTGCCAAAGTCAGCCAACCCGATAGCGGCAAAGTCCACCTGGTGCAAGCGCGCGATGACATGGTTCATTTCGTCGAAAATGGCGGCACGCCCGGTTGTTGTCATGCCGGGTAGCGCTGGATTCCACAGCACTCTGCCATCGACAAATTCCATGATGAAAAATGCGCGTCCGATCACGGACTCGTCGTCGCACAGCGCCATCATTTTCGCCACTGGCATATCGGCGTCGCCAAGTGCTGCCATCACTTGAAACTCGCGCTCAATGGCATGCGCAGACGGCAGCAGTTTTGCGGCGGCGCCGGGCTTGGAACGCATTACATAGGTGGTGCCGGGCGTGATGATTTTGAAGGTTGGGTTGGACTGCCCGCCTTTGAATTGTTCGATGCTCAGCGGGCCTTCGAAGCCCGCGACATGCGACAGCATCCACGCGGCAAGCGCATCAGTTGAAAATTGCTGACGCGAGGAGACCGGCATGGTGCCTGAAAAATGTTCGAATCCGGCGTCAGACATTTGCTTGTTCCCCAGGTTTCTTACGGTATTTTGTATATTGCTCGAACAACACTTCCATCGTCGTTTTGCGATTATCTGGTTGCAGCCAATCGAGCGGCGATAAATTGACCCCGCGGAGCACGACATCAGCTGTTGCCTCGCCAAGATCGAGCACGTTGATGCACGCCGGGCTTTGCTCGAATGCGCCCAGCAGCTGTCGCTGTCCGGTGACCAGATAGGAGAGGATGGCGCGATTGACGCCACCATGCAGAACCAGCAGCAACGTATTCCAGTTCGTGTCGGCGCGAATCGCATCAATTTCCGGTAACACGCGATCAAGCAGTTGACCGACGGTTTCGCCGCCAAGAAATTGTGCGCGCTCATCGACGACGCCATCCGTTGCGGCCGTGAACGATTGCAGCAAATCGTTCTCGGCAATATCAGCGAGCCGTCCGCCACGAATTTCCTGCAAGCGCGGGCGTTGTTCCACTACCAGAAGTTGTGCGGCTGCTTTGAGAACGAGTGCGGCCGTCTCGACGGTGCGCGCAAGGCCGCTCGTGATCACCCGGTCGAACTGCACGTTGTGGTCGGCGAACAGTTTACCTGCAGCTTCTGCTTGTTCGGTGCCGAGTTTATTCAGGGGCACCGTCTCAGGGCGCACCGGTTTACCGTCGGCAGTGAAGTAGGAGACGCTGCCATGCCGCATCAGGTAGATGCGCCGCCGTGCTGTTGGCGCCGCGTTGGACGGGTTAGCCACGGGCGTTGAACTTTGTCCTGCCCACGAGCAATTGAAAGTACATCACCCAGTCACCGACGAGTGAATACAAGGGATAGGAAAATGTTGCGGGCCGGTTTTTTTCAAAGAAGAAGTGCCCCGCCCAGGCAAAGCCGTAGCCTGCCAGCGGCATCGCCGCAAACCACCATGCGTTGCCGGTGATGAGAGCCGTTACCAGCGCGCCGAGAACCAGTGAGCTGCCGATAAAGTGCAGCGTCCGGCAGGTGGCGTTGGTGTGTTCTGAAAGGTAATACGGGTAAAAATCGCGGAAGGTCTTGTAGTGTTTTTCCAACGCTATCTCACTCAGAAAATCAGTCACGAAAGCTCGTATCTATTCTATCGAGTTTTCGCAGCAGACCTGGCCACGCGAGATTACCGCCCAGGCCCTTCGTTACCAACTTTGCCTGGTGCTTCGCACCATCGAGAATCGGCTGGGGGATCGGAATCAACTCACCGCCACCGGCTTGCGCGCGTACCTGGATCATGCAGGTGGTTTCAAAAATGTACATGGCCTGAAAGGCATCCGCGATGGTCTCGCCGACCGTCAGCAGGCCGTGATTGCGCAACATGAAAAATGTCTTATCGCCTAGATCGCGAACAAGGCGCGGCTTTTCATCGTCATTGAGTGCAACACCTTCGTAGTCGTGGTAGGCGAGGCCCGCCAGAACAAAGATCGACTGCTGCGATATGGGCAAAACGCCCCCCTTCTGCGCCGACACGGCGACGCCGTTTGGCGTATGCACGTGCAGCACGCATTTGGCGTCGTGGCGGGCGGCGTGAATGGCGCTGTGAATGGTGAAGCCGGCGGGGTTCACGGGATACGGGTTGTCCGTATCGAGCTTGTTGCCACCGAGGTCGATTTTGACCAGGCTTGACGCGCTGATTTCCGCAAACATCATGCCGTAAGGGTTAATCAGGAACTGATTCTCCACACCGGGAATTTTGGCCGTGATATGGGTAAACACCAGATCATCCCATCCGTATTGCGCCACCAGTCGGTAGCAAGCGGCGAGATCGACACGGGTCTGCCATTCTTCTGTGCTCACTTTGTCTTTAAGGGTGGAGACGGCGGAATTCATCAATGTACCTTCATGAAGATTGGGTGATGGAGGCGAGCAGAAATGAAACTCTAGCACTGGCGCGCACTTTCAGCCATTTGCGCCCGGAGATGCCCGCCAAATGGCGATCTACGCTCTGAATTGAGAAAATCTCAGGCTACCAGACGTAGCGCATGTGCAGAAATGCCGAGTGTCACATTGCGGCCGGTTGCAAAAATTTCACTTCCGGGTTGATGCGATTGATCAACGATTAATTCCGTGCCATTTGCATCGATACGATAGCGCACAAATTCCCCGAGGAACTCGCGTTCGAGAATATTACCGGGCACGTTTATGTTGTGGCTCGTGGCGTCCGCAGGCGCTGCGTTGTCAGCACTAATGCGGATCGTATGCGGCCGCAGCGCCAGCGCTACCCGTTTACTTGAGTGATCAAGCGTGGTTTCAGGCAGCGATATTTTTCCCAACAGCGTTGACGAGAAAGTGCTGCCAGATTGCGCGTGCTCGATCTCGCCCTCGATGAAGTTGATGGTGCCGACGAAATTGGCAACGAAGCGATTGACCGGCAAATCGTAGAGTTCCATCGGTGTGCCAATCTGCTGTATGACACCCTGATCCATCACTGCGATACGGTCACAGGTGGTCAACGCTTCCTCCTGATCGTGCGTGACAAAAATAGTGGTGATGCCCAGCCGGCGCTGCAGGGATTTTAGTTCCTGCCGCATCTGCACACGCAGTTTGGCGTCGAGGTTGGAGAGCGGTTCGTCGAGCAGGAGTACCTTCGGTTCAACCGCCAACGTGCGGGCAAGGGCGACGCGTTGCTGTTGCCCGCCGGATAGTTGATTGGGTCGCCGTTGTGCAAAGTCGGTGAGACCCACCAGTGCCAATACATCCTTCACTTTCCGGACGATTTCTGCGCGCGGGAGTTTGCGCTCTTCCAATCCAAAGGCGACGTTTTTTTCGACCGTCATGTGTGGCCACAGTGCGTAGTTCTGGAACACCATGCCAATATTTCGCTGCCACGGTGGAACCCGCGTGATGTCAGCACCGTCAACCATGAGTTGCCCGCTTTGCGCGAAATTAAACCCGGCGATCAGGCGCAGCAACGTCGATTTACCCGACCCGGAAGGCCCAAGCAGTGCAAAGAACTCTCCCGGCGCAATCGTCAGCGTGATGCCCTTCAGCACCTGGGTCGCACCGTAGGCGAGCTCGATATTCTTGCATTCCACTTGCACAGGTTTCATGGCCTACTCCAATTTGGCGCCGATTGCGTGAGCGCCTGTTTGCGATGCGCGGCTTGAAATGATTCGATGCGAAAAGTATGTTCCTACAGCGACGATGATGACCGCAAGAACACCGAGTGCGGCGCCCGGTCCGCGCCCGGCAATCGACTGCATATATAGATAAATTCCGTACGACATCGGTGCGTCGGATTGGGTAGTCGTGAGCATGATCGTCGCAGAGAGTTCTACCGCTGCGGTGATGAAGCTGGTCACGAAGCCGGCCAGAATACCGCCTGCCATTAGTGGAACAACGATGCGTTGAATGGTGCGGCGCTTGGTTGCGCCAAGATTTTCCGCCGCTTCCTCCAGAGAAACCGATACTTGTTGCAGCGCGGCCATGCACGAACGCAGTGCGTAAGGGAGTCGCCGGATCGCGTAGGCGATAGCAATCATGATCCACAACGTCGTGACCGGGTCGCTAACACCGGGCAAGGTGAACCCTTTGAATGTACGCAAGTAGCCGATGGCCAGCACAATGCCGGGGATTGCCAATGCAGCAGACGCCATGAAATCTAGCGCCTGCCTGCCTGGCACTTTGGTGCGCAGGATGAGATAGGCGATGGCGGTGCCGAGTACCACATCGAGCAATGCGGCGAGTCCGCAGTAAAGCAATGTGTTGACGATCATGCGAGGGCTGTCGACCAGAACAGTCTTGAAGTGCTCCAGCGTGTACGCATCTGGCAGAACCGAAAAACTCCAAACCTTTGACAGCGAGAGCAGGACGATACCAATGTGCGGCGACAATACCAAC
>JAJAYN010000545.1 GCA_026786225.1 Burkholderiales bacterium
GACAGCACGACCGTTGCATCCAGGTGGGCAAAGGTCGTTGCAGGCGAAGGATCGGTCAAATCGTCCGCAGGCACATACACGGCCTGGATTGACGTGATGGAGCCGGTTTTGGTGGAAGTGATGCGCTCCTGCAGCACGCCCATTTCTTCGGCCAGCGTTGGTTGGTATCCCACGGCTGAAGGCATACGGCCAAGCAGTGCGGACACTTCGGTGCCAGCCAGCGTGTAGCGATAAATATTGTCAACGAAGAACAGAATGTCGCGGCCTTCGTCACGGAAACGCTCGGCCATCGTCAAACCCGATAGCGCCACGCGCAAACGGTTTCCCGGTGGCTCGTTCATCTGACCAAACACCATGGCCACTTTGGATTGGCTTAGGTCGTCTTTATTGATAACGCCGGCGTCTGTCATCTCGTGATAGAAGTCGTTACCTTCGCGCGTGCGCTCACCCACACCGGCGAACACGGACAAACCCGAGTGTTCTTTGGCGATGTTGTTGATGAGTTCCAGCATGTTTACGGTCTTGCCTACGCCCGCACCGCCAAACAGGCCGACCTTGCCGCCTTTTGCAAACGGGCAAATCAAATCGATAACCTTGATGCCGGTTTCGAGCAGCTCCAGCGATGGCGAGAGTTCGTCGAACTTTGGCGCAGCTTGATGAATAGCGCGGCGCTCGTCAGAGAGGATTGGGCCGCGCTCGTCGATTGGGCGGCCCAGCACGTCCATGATGCGGCCTAGTGTGCCATTGCCGACGGGAACCGAAATTGGCGCGCCGGTGCTTTTGACCTTCATCCCACGGCGCAGACCGTCGGATGAACCCATGGCGATGCAGCGCACCACGCCGTCGCCGAGTTGTTGCTCGACTTCGAACGTCAGGCCTTTTTCGGCGAATGATTTTTCGCCGGAATCCTCCAGCAGCAACGCTTCATATACGCGGGGCATATCGTTGCGCGGAAACTGGATATCCACCACCGCACCAATACACTGAACGACTTGTCCGACACTCATTTTTAACTCCGACTCAATATTTCGAATTCTGTTTGACTGGATTAGACCGCTGCGGCGCCGCCGACAATTTCGGAAAGCTCCTTCGTAATCGAGGCCTGACGTGCTTTGTTGTAGCTGAGCTTCAAGTCGCTAATTACTTTCTTGGCATTATCTGAAGCAGATTTCATTGCGACCATACGCGCCGCTTGCGCGGAAGCGATATTTTCGGCAACGGCCTGATACACGACTGCCTCGATGTAACGCACCAGCAACTCATCAAGTACCGACTTTGCGTCCGGCTCGTAGAGATAGTCCCACGAAGCATCGGGTGCCCCTAACGATTCACCGGTGAGCGGCAGCAATTGATCACATACGGTTTCCTGTTTCATCGTATTGATGAACCGTGTGTAGCAAATGTGCAGGGCGTCAATTTTGCCCTCGGCAAACTGATCTAGCTGAATCTTGATCGGGCCGATCATCTTTTCCAGATGCGGCTTGTCGCCAAGACCGATGATGTGCGAAACAACCGGAATGCCGTAGCGCTGGAGGAAACCAAAGCCCTTGTTACCGATGGCCGTCGATTGAACCTTGGCGCCCGCCGCCTCCCAATCCTTGATCTTGGTGACCATCAAGCGCATGGCGTTGGTGTTAAGGCCACCGCATAAGCCTTTGTCCGACGTGACCAAAATAACGCCTACGTTTTTTATCGCTGCGCGCTTTTGCAGGAAGGCGTGCTTGTAGTCCGGATTGGCGTGTGAAAGATTCGCGGCGACGCTGCGGATCTTCTCGCCATAGGGTCGTGCAGCCCGCATCCGTTCCTGCGCTTTGCGCATTTTGGACGCGGCCACCATCTCCATGGCCTTGGTGATCTTGCGCGTATTTTCTACGCTCTTGATCTTGCTTCGTATTTCTTTTGAACCTGCCATCGTTAGTCCCGAAGCTTAGTACGAGCCAGTTTTCTTGAAGTCAGCGATTGCAGCGTGCAAGGCTTTTTCGTCATCGGCGGAAAGGTTGTTGGCTTTTTCGAACGACGCGACTAATGCTGCGTATTTGGTGCTCATGAAATCTCGCAGGCTTTTTTCAAAAGAGGCGACCTTCTTGATTTCCACGTCGTCCATATAGTTATTGTTGGCCGCGAACAGAATCAGCGCCATTTCCCAGACCTGCATCGGCTGGTACTGCGGCTGCTTCATCAATTCAGTCACCATCTTGCCGCGCTCCAGCTGTTTGCGGGTCGCTTCGTCGAGGTCAGACGCAAACTGCGCGAACGCCGCCAACTCTCGATATTGCGCGAGAGCCAGACGTACACCGGCACCGGTATCTTTGCGCTTCATGATTTTGGTTTGCGCGTTACCACCTACACGCGATACGGAGATACCGGCATTGATCGCAGGTCGGATACCGGCGTTGAACAAGTCGGTTTCCAGGAAGATCTGACCGTCCGTGATCGAGATCACGTTGGTTGGCACGAATGCCGACACGTCACCGGCCTGGGTTTCAATGATCGGCAACGCCGTCAATGAACCTGTTTTGCCTTTTACGGCCCCGTTGGTAAATTTTTCAACGTAGTCGGCATTCACACGCGCAGCGCGCTCGAGCAAGCGGGAGTGCAGATAGAACACGTCGCCAGGATACGCTTCGCGGCCTGGTGGACGGCGCAACAACAACGACACCTGACGATAAGCAACGGCTTGTTTAGAAAGGTCGTCATAAATTATCAGGGCGTCTTGGCCACGATCTCGGAAATACTCGCCCATCGTGCAGCCGGAATAGGCTGAAATGTATTGCATCGCCGCTGATTCGGAGGCTGTCGAGGCGACGACGATGGTGTACGCAAGCGCACCGGTTTCTTCGAGCTTGCGAACCACGTTCGCGACGGTGGAGGCTTTTTGACCAATAGCGACATAGACGCAGAAAATGTCTTTGCCCTTTTGGTTGATGATGGTGTCGATCGCTACCGCTGTCTTGCCGGTCTGGCGATCACCGATGATCAGTTCGCGCTGACCGCGACCGATGGGCACCATGGCGTCGATTGCCTTCAAGCCGGTCTGCACCGGTTGATCGACGGATTTACGTGCGATCACGCCTGGTGCGACCTTTTCGATCACGTCGGTCATCTTGGCGTTGATGGGACCTTTGCCGTCAATCGGTGCGCCGAGTGAATTGACGACGCGACCGAGCAACTCCGGCCCGACCGGCACCTCCAGAATGCGGCCCGTGCATTTCACGATGTCGCCTTCTTTAATGTGTTGATAGTCACCAAGAATCACCGAGCCGACGGAGTCGCGCTCGAGGTTCAACGCGAGACCGAACGTGTTATTCGGAAACTCCAGCATCTCGCCTTGCATCACGTCAGCCAGACCGTGTACGCGGCAGATACCGTCTGTCACCGAGATGACAGATCCCTCGGAGCGCTTTTCGGCGGCCGCAGGAAGGTTTTGAATCTTGGACTTGATCAGTTCACTGATTTCAGCCGGGTTGATTTGCATCGTCAACTCCAATACTTAAATTTCAATTCTTTGTGGACTGGCGCCATTTCATTGCACCAGCTTCGTAAATTTTTGGCAAAAAATCCAACACACCCAATTACTGCGCCAAGGCAATTGCCATTTTGTCTAGCGTGTCGCGGACCGACGCATGAATGACATCGTCGCCCACCTGAATCCTTGCGCCGCCAATCAGCGACGCATCAACCTTCACTTCTGCTTCTACGCGCTTGCCGTATTTCTTGGCCAAACCGTCGACGAGTGAGGCCTTGTCAGCGTCACTCAAGGCGAAGGCGCTGGTAATAAGCGCCTTCACAACGCCATCGTGTTCGCGTTGTAACCTCGAAAAATGCTCACTGATGAACGGCAGCAATGTCGCGCGCTGGTTTTCGATCAACGTGTTCGCAAGGTTCTTAAGGGTATCAGGTACGTTGCCGCCCGCGACCGAAAACAGCAGCTCTGCCTTTTCCATTGCAGAAACCTTCGGGTTACCGAGCAATGAGGCGGCCGCTCCATTAGCGGCAGCCGCACCAAATAACTGCAGCGTGTCGCCGTAGCCGGAAACATCCTTAGCCTCAACGCTTGCGCGAAACGCGGCCTCAGCGTAGGGACGGGCCACGGTGGTCAGTTCAGCCATTACAGTTGCGCCTTCAATTCCGTCAACATGTCTGCGTGGGCGGCGGCGTTGATTTCACGCTTCAGAATTTTTTCCGCACCGGCAACAGCCAACTGCGCAACCTGCTCACGCAGGCCACTCTTTGCCTTGTTTAGCTCTAGCTGTATTTGCTCTTGCGCCGCCGCCAAAATACGGTCAGCTTCGGTTTTCGCCGTCAGCTTGGCCTGTTCAATGATTTGGTTCGCTCGGCGTTCGCCATCAGAGAACATCGCTTGCGACCGATCACGTGCATCTTTCAGCGCAGACTCCGTTTTGGCCTCAGCCTCCACAAGTGCGCGCTTGCCAGCTTCTGCGGCGTTCAACCCTTCGGCGATCTTGGCTTGCCGCTCCGCAATGGCGTTCATCAAAGGCGGCCAAACGAACTTCTTCGAAAACCAAAAGAATATGAAGAAGGCAATCGCCTGAGCCAGCATCGTCAGGTTCAAGTCCATGGCTGTTTCCTAGAGGGGTTATCGACCAAAGACTACTTGAGCTGGGCGAGCAGCGGATTGCCGAATGCAAACAACATCGCGAGACCGACGCCAATAATGAAGGACGCGTCGATTAGACCGAGAAGCAAAAATACCTTGCCTTGCAATTGCGGGATCAACTCTGGCTGCCGTGCGGCACCCTCAAGAAATTTCGAGCACATGATTCCTACACCGATACAGGCACCTGCTGCGCCGAGACCGATGATGAGACCGATACCAATTCCGGTGTACGCCTGAACCATGGCGATGAGTTGAAGCTTATCCATGTTGAGTCCTTTCTGTGTTTAAGGTTTGATTCTAGAAATGTAATGCGAAGTCATTAGTTCAGTGATGCTCGTGCGCCATATTGATGTAGACGATGGTAAGCATCATAAAAATATAGGCTTGTAGCGCGACAATCAGGATGTGGAATATCGACCAACCTGCGCCCAGCAAAGCGCCCATGATGGTGCCAACAATACCGGTCGCCGCCCACATGCCCAACAGCAAAAAGATGATCTCGCCCGCATACATATTGCCGAAGAGCCGCAATGAGTGTGACAGGGGCTTCGATACATATTCGACGAGGTTGAATAGCAGGTTTAGTGGCCATGCCCAGAATTTCGAGCCAAAGGGCGAGCAAAATATTTCGTGCATCCAGCCGCCAAAGCCTTTGACGGCAACGCTGAAATACAGCATCAGAAACCAAATCGACAGTGCCAAGGCAAATGTCGTATTTACGTCGGCCGTCGGCACGCCACGCCATTGGTGCTGATGGAAAACGTGCTCCATGACCCACGCAAAAATATCGATGGGCATAAACGACATGGCGTTCATCATGATCACGAAAACGAAAACGCTAAGCGCAAGAGGGGCGACGAACTTGTTGACGTCGCCGTGTGCGAAGGTGTTGCGCGCCTGATCGGCAATGAAATCAAGAGCAAGCTCGACAAACGCCTGGCGTTTGTTGGGCACACCCGAGGTCGCGCCGCGCACAACCCACCACATAAAACCAAATGCAATCAACCCCAGGACAAGCGATGTCACCAAGGTATCTATATGAATGGTACCCAGGCTACCCAACTGCACCTTATTGTACGAAAGATGGTGGGTAATGTAGGAGGTTGCGGTTGTTTCGGTTCCGGAAGCCATGGTGATTTGCAGTTATTTCTGGCGGATGAAAATAGCGAGAGAGAAAATCAGCGTCGTGATAATAAATGTGCCAATGAATCCGGCACCGAAAACTTGCTCATAGCTTGCAAACACCAGCCATAGCAACAAAACAATAACCGAAACCTTTGCAGACTCGGCCCGCATCATGCCGACTAGCGCATTTTCTGCAGAGCCTTTGCCCACTCGAGATAGCATTGCGCCGTATGTCACACCGCCGAGCAGGCTGATTAAGCCGCCAAGAAGTGCTGAGAACCCCCAGTGCATGCCCCCTATGCCACCAACAATCACCGCTATTGAAAGCGTCGCGATGGCCTGATACTTGAGAACTGCGCGAATTTGCTTGCTTATTTGCCAGCCCATTTACAAGCTCCGCAACTGCAACATTTAGTATCCGTTCAGACGCAAGCAATCCATTGGATTTTAACCGGTTTTCGCTTGGCCGGTCAAGCTGGCATCGGCTTTTTGCCGTGGCTTCGGGGCAGCTTATGAAGTGATGCTGCGGCGCACAAAGACGCCCCCAAATTACTTCAAGTTGGACCGTTCCAAAATCCCGTCCAACTGTTCCAGGCTGTGAAAATGCAGGGTCAAAGTGCCGCGCCCTTGTTTGTCGGCTTTTAAGGCCACTTTCGTACCAAGCTTTTCCGCAAGATCATTTTCCAAGTGCTTTGTATCAGGTGAGGTGGGCATCTTGGTTTTCTCAAGCCTGGGTGGCGCAAGCTTGTGTTTCACCATTCTTTCAGCGTCTCGAACAGACAGTACGCCAGCGACAATCTGATGTGCAAACTCCACCTGTGTCGCTTTGGGAAGCGGCAGCAATGCGCGGGCATGGCCCATGTCCAGCTTGGCTTCCATCACCATGTCCTGAACCGGTTTGGCGAGATCAAGAAGGCGTAGCAAATTTGTTACGGAGGCGCGTGAGCGCCCTACCGCTTGGGAGGCTGTCTCGTGGGTCAGTTTGAATTCTTCAATCAGCCGTTTGATGCCCGCGGCCTCTTCGATAGCGTTGAGATCTTCTCGCTGAATATTTTCGATCAGACCAATGCCCAAGGCGTGTTCATCGGCAATTTCACGGATCATTGCCGGCACGGTCACGAGGCCTGCAATCTGCGCGGCGCGCCAGCGACGTTCACCAGCAACGATTTCAAATTTGCCCTCTGAAATCTGGCGCACGAGAATGGGCTGCACGATGCCGCGACTTTGAATTGATTGCGCCAACCCTTCCAGCGCCGCTTGGTCCATGTGTGTACGCGGCTGGTATTTGCCGGGGGTGATATTACTGATGGCGATTTCACGCAGCACACCGTCTTCCCGCGCGCCACTTGGTTTTCCACCGCCGAGGAGAGCATCCAAGCCCCGCCCAAGCCCCTTTGGTTTGATCATACTTTTTCCTTGATGGCGATGCCTTCGCGCGCGAGCAGCTCTCTCGCGAATGCAAAATGTGCTGCCGCGCCCTTTGACGCAGCGTCGTGCAATATTACGGGCTTCCCGTAAGACGGTGCTTCCGCGATTCGGATATTTCGTGGGATGACGGTGTCAAAAACCTTATCGCCGAAATGACTTTTTATTTCGTCGGAAACCTGGGTGGTTAACGACGAACGCGGGTCATACATGGTGCGCACCAACGCTTCGATTTCTATTGATGGATTCAGATTTGCTTTCACTTTGCGCAATGTGCCAACCAGATCGCTCAGGCCTTCCAGCGCATAGTATTCGCACTGCATCGGAATGATCACCGCGTTTGCGGCGGTCAAGGCATTCACCGTCAACATATTTAATGCTGGCGGACAATCGATCACCACAAAAGCGTAGTCGCTATCGACATGTGCCAACGCGTCCTTCAAGCGAAATTCTCGGCGCTCAATATTGATTAATTCAATTTCCGCGCCGGCTAGCTCTCGGTTTGCGGGCAACACGTCGAAACCGCTTTCTGTACGAATACGCGCGTTAGCGACCGCGTATTCACCGAGGAGCACACCGTATACGGTATTTTCAACGCCATTCTTGTCCACGCCGCTACCGGTTGTCGCGTTACCCTGCGGGTCAAGGTCTACCAAAAGCACGCTTTGTCCGTAATGCGCGAGTGTTGCTGATAGGTTCACGGCGACAGAGGTTTTACCAACGCCGCCTTTCTGATTTGCAACCGCAAAAACCTTCATCGAAGCCTTATGTTTTCTCTTGTTTTTTCTTGATAACGACAAGGTGCCGCTGGCCGTCAACCTGCGGCACCTGCAAAGGGATTACTTCTTCAACGACAAAGGCACTCGAAACCCGCGCAATTTCATCGAGCGGGTGCACCCCCTTCATTGCCAGCATCTTTCCCTCATCGGTACACAGGTGTCCCGCGCCTTCGACAAAGTCTTTCAATTCAGCGAACGCCCGTGATATCACCACATCAAAAGTTTGCCGGGGCCGGTAACTCTCCACCCGCTGGGTAATGACGCTGGCATTGGTCAAGCGCAACTCCCCGATAACTTGGCGCACAAAAGTAGTCTTCTTGGTGATGGTATCGAGTAAGGTGACGCGCGCGTCCGGCGCGGTGGTGCCGAGCACAATTGCGAGCGGTATGCCAGGCAGTCCGCCGCCAGTGCCTACGTCTAATATGCGCTTGTGCCCTTCAATCTGCGATAAAACGGAAATACTGTCGAGAATGTGTAACCCGATCATTCGTGCCGGGTCGCGCACCGCCGTCAGGTTATATACTTTATTCCATTTCTCGAGCAATGAAACGTAGCCCAATAGATTGTCACGCACAGCCTGACTAAGTGCCAAGCCCATTTCAGCGAGGCCACTTTCGAGCAACTCGCGTGGCGATGATTTATGCCCAAACTCAACGACGGCGACGGCGCTCATGTTCGCAATTACTTGTGTTTAAGCAGACTTTTGTTCGGCGACGGTCCTGGATGCTGCAAAACCGCGCTTCACATGCACCAGCAATAACGAAATCGCCGCAGGTGTAATGCCCTGAATGCGCGTAGCCTGTCCAACGGTTTCAGGCTTGTGCTGATTGAGTTTCAACTGCACTTCTTTGGACAGCCCGTGCACACTGCGATAGTCGATATCACTCGGCAACAGCGTCCCCTCATGAGCGCGACTATTGTCGATCTCAGCTTGCTGGCGATCGATATAACCTTGGTACTTAGCGGCGATTTCGACCTGTTCGGTGACGGCTGTGCCCAGCGCCGGCGCGTCGCCCACACCTAGCGACATCAAGTCACCATGTGAAATATTTGGGCGCCGCAATAAATCAAACAACGAATACTCACGCTCAATTTCCTGGCCAAGGACGCGCACTGCGTCTGCGGGTTTCACCTTGGCAGGATGCGCCCATGTCGCTTTCAGTCGCGCCGTTTCTAGCTCGACTGCTTCGCGTTTTTCACAGAACGCCTTCCAACGCGCATCGTCTACCAGACCGAGTTCGCGTCCGATTTCTGTCAACCGGCTATCTGCGTTGTCTTCGCGCAATTGCAAGCGGTATTCAGCGCGGCTCGTAAACATGCGATAGGGCTCTGCGACACCGCGTGTTATCAAATCATCGACCAGTACACCGATATAGGCTTCGTCACGACGAGGACACCATGCCGGCTGATCTTTGCTGCGCAACGCCGCATTGATACCCGCCAACATGCCCTGCGCGGCAGCTTCTTCATAGCCAGTAGTGCCATTGATTTGGCCAGCGAAAAACAAGCCTCCTATTGCCTTCGTTTCGAGGGATGATTTCAATCCGCGTGGATCAAAGTAGTCATATTCAATCGCATAACCCGGACGTAAAATGTGCGCATTTTCAAGACCAGCAATTGATCGCACAAGGTTTAGTTGTACATCAAAAGGCAGCGAAGTTGAAATGCCATTTGGATAGAATTCATTGGTGGAAAGACCCTCTGGCTCCAAAAAAATTTGGTGGCTCGCCTTGTCCGCAAAGCGGTGAATTTTGTCTTCAATCGACGGACAATATCGCGGTCCCACACCTTCTATCACGCCGGTAAACATTGGCGAGCGATCCAAGCCTGCTCGAATAGCATCATGGGTCTGCTCATTGGTGTGCGTGACCCAACAGCTAACCTGCTGCGGATGCATTTCGCGTCGGCCCATATAAGAGAAGATAGGCGCAGGCTGATCGCCCGCTTGCTCAGTACACTTTGTAAAGTCAATGCTACGGCCATCGAGACGCGGCGGCGTGCCTGTCTTGAGCCGTCCAACAGGGAGATTAAGTTCGCGCAACCGAGCCGAAAGTGTCAGCGAAGGTGGATCACCCGCTCGCCCGCCCGCATAATTTTGCATACCGACATGAATTTTGCCGGAAAGAAAAGTACCTGCGGTCAATACCACTGTTGTGGCAACAAAGCGAATACCAACTTGCGTGATAACGCCGGTCACCATTGGGTTGCCATTTTCTTCGTCAAGCATCAGATCATCAACTGCCTGCTGGAAGAGCCACAAGTCAGGTTGATTTTCAAGGCGGGATCGAATCGCTGCGCGATACAGAGCGCGGTCAGCTTGTGCACGGGTTGCACGCACGGCGGGGCCCTTGCTGGCATTGAGTGTGCGAAATTGGATGCCCGATTCATCTGTGGCAAGCGCCATGGCGCCGCCCATTGCATCAATTTCCTTGACGAGATGGCCCTTCCCGATACCGCCGATGGATGGGTTGCAGGACATCTGGCCGAGCGTTTCGATGGCGTGCGTCAGCAGCAACGTCTTGCATCCTGATCGGGCACTTGCGAGTGCGGCCTCTGTGCCGGCGTGACCGCCGCCAATTACAATTACATCAAATTTGTTTGGGAAGTACATCGTCGTTGCTATACACCACGGATTGAAAACTTGGACGGGGATTTTATGCGATGGCGCAGAAAATGGCTATCTAAAAGACGTTTCGCACCCTACCCAGCCTAGTACCCTTTGCCAGACAAGCATCATGGAAATGACGCCCAACAATTTGCCCGTTAGGCCGGCAGGATCACTACTTACCGACGCAAAATCGCCCGAATATCTCGCCAAGTAAGTCGTCAGGCGTGAACTCGCCGGTAATGCTTGAAAGCGCCAACTGAGCCAGGCGCAACTCCTCCGCAAAGAGCTCCAATTGCTCGCCAAGCGCTGCGGCCTTGCTGGTATGCGCGGCAGCTTCGTCCAGCGCAAGCAAATGACGCTCTCTCGCCAAAAAGACGCCTTCTGCACTAGGCAGCCAGCCAGCCACCTCCAGCAACCAACGGCGCAGCGCATCTATCCCCTCTCCGGTTACCGCCGAAACCTGGAGCGAGCGCGCCGATGATTCCATCACCCGTGTTTCACGTGAAACATATTGTGAACCAAGCAGGTCAATTTTATTGTGCACAACAGCAACCATCAGGTCATTGGGTAAGCGGCCAAGAATCTCCAACTCATTTGCCGCCGTGGCGTAGCCCGCCTCCGTAATGAGAAGTGCTGCTCCAGCGTGCTCAATGGCCGACCAGGTTCGCGCGATGCCGATTTTTTCTACTTCGTCGTCAGTAACACGAATGCCAGCGGTGTCAATCAAATGGATAGGCACCCCCTCCAGCAATATGGTGGCCCTCACGTGATCGCGCGTCGTACCTGCAATTGGCGTCACTATCGCGACCTCGTCGCCAGCAAGGCAATTGAGAAGACTTGATTTTCCGACGTTTGGCGCACCGATAAGGACGACGGTAACGCCATCACGAAGAATCGCGCCCAGCTTGGACCTTCTGGCCAAAGCGGCCTGCAGGCCGCGTATTTCCTTGAGTTTACTTTGCAGCGCCCGATGGTCTGCCGGATCTATTTCTTCTTCCGGAAAATCAATGCATGCCTCGACATGCATGCGCAAATCCGTCAATGCCCTCGTCAGCGCGTGGACGTTGGCAGAGAACTCACCCGTCAACGTGCGCGCTGCAGACTTCGCGGCTGCCGCCGAGGTAGCTTCGATGATATCGGCAACCCCCTCAGCCTGTGCCAAATCGATCTTGCTATTCAAAAAGGCACGCTCGGTAAACTCTCCAGGGCGCGCTATTTTGCAGCCCACCTCAAAGCAACGACGCAATAACGATTGCATCACAACCGGGCCGCCATGCCCCTGTAACTCAAGGACATCCTCGCCGGTATAGGAGTGCGGTGCCGGAAAGTAAATAGCGACACCCTGGTCAATAGTTTCGCGATCCGTATCCAGAAAAGTGGCGAGCGTCGCTACGCGCGGCTTGAGACTCTTGCCAATCAGCGCGTGCGTTAGTGCCATTAGTTCAAAACCTGATACTCGCACGACGCCTATTCCTCCGCGGCCAGGCGCAGTGGCAATGGCGGCGATGGTGTGTCTGGGTGGAGACGGTGTTAGGGATTGCGATGTCATGTTTTGTTCCACGTGGAACGATTTAATAATTCAGCTGCGAATGTAGCATGCGCAAAAAGACAAAAGCCGCTAAGTAACTCCGCGGCTTTTGTCTTTTTGCGTCTTTAGGACAGCCCTTACTTTTTCGCACCCGTTTTGGCTTTTTCTGGGCTGAATGTCTTATTGATGTACCACTGCTGGCAAATACCGAGAATGTTCTGCATGGTCCAATACAAAACCAGACCCGCCGGAAAAAAGAAGAACATAACGGAGAACACCAGCGGCAGGATCAACATCACTTTTGCCTGTACCGGATCCGGTGGTGCCGGGTTCATCTTGGTCTGAATGAACATGGAAGCGCCCATGATGATTGGCAACACATAAAACGGATCCGGCGTGGAAAGATCGGTGATCCACCCAATCCAGGGTGCATTGCGCAACTCAACCGCGCCAAGCAATACCCAATAGAGGGCAATAAAAAAAGGAATCTGAATAACAATGGGCAAGCAGCCCCCAAGCGGGTTTACATTCTCGGTTTTGTAAAGCTCCATCATCGCCTGGTTCATCTTCAGTTTGTCGTCCCCAAAGCGGGCCTTCATCGCCTCGATTTTCGGCGCCATGGTCTTCATGTGTGCAATGGATTTCCCGGCTTTTTGGTTAAGCGGAAAAAATACCAACTTGAGTAAGATTGTGAACAACACAATCGTCCATCCCCAATTGCCGACTATTCCATTTATAAACGAGAGCACCAGGAACATTGGGCTGGCAAGCACGGTTAGCCAACCGTAATCCACGACCAGATCAAGGCCCGGTGCCAGTTTTTTGAGGTTCTCTTGTTCTTGCGGCCCAATATACAGCGGCATCGAAATGCTGCCGGCCGCGCCCGCATTGATCGCACCAACCGGCACGATCACACCCGCAGAGTAAAGTTTATCGCTTACCTTTTGCGTGAAAAACTCGCGCTTCATGCCGACCGGCGGTAACCACGCCGAAACAAAGTAGTGCTGGACCATCGCAACCCAGCCATCCAACGACTCTTTGACAATGTCCTGCTTGTTCTTGTCGATATCCGAGAAACTTACTTTCTGGTACTTCTTTAGATCGGTATACACCGCCGGGCCCGTAAAGGTCACCACCCCCGTAAATGGGTTGCTGCCCGTGCTTTCTCCCTCTGGCGCATTGCCATCACGCAAAAACTGGAAGTATGCCTTTGGCGTAATTGACGCGCCGCTGTCATTCTTGAGGTCATAGCGAACATCAACAACATAGCTACCGCGCCTGAAGGTATAGGTCTTAATCACCGTGACGCCGACTAAGTCATTATTGGTTAGCGTGACATCAAGCTTTTCCGCGCCACCAAGATCAAACTTCTCACCGCTTACATTCCATAGCGCAGTGTGATTTGGCAAGCCTTGCCCTAACAACCCTGACTGTGCAACAAAGTATGCGCCCGCTTTGTCTTGTAACAAGTTGAATGGATGCTTGGCGTCGCCGTGGGCGGGATGCTTCAGCAACGTTACGGTACGAATGTCTCC
>JAJAYN010000546.1 GCA_026786225.1 Burkholderiales bacterium
CATCCACCCAGCATTAGGAGTAATACGATGAATCATTTGCAAACGTTTTCAAATTCACCCGTTAAAGCGTCAACCATTATTGGCACTGACGTGGTCAATCCAAATGGCGACGACCTTGGCGACATCAAAGAAGTCGTGATCGATCCGCATACTGGAAAGGTTGCGTATGCGGTTGTGTCGTTTGGCGGCTTCTTGAGTATGGGTGAAAAGCTGTTCGCCATTCCGTTCAGCGCGTTTACGTATAACAACGCAAAAAACGAATATGTGCTCGATGTTTCCAAAGAGCGATTGGAGGCCGCCCCGGGATTCGACGCCGATAAGTGGCCATCGATGGCCGAGGAAAAGTGGAATCGGGATGTGTATAAGTACTACGAACGTCCGCCATATTGGGAATGATATTAGCCAGTCGGTAATCGCACCGGAAATCCCCGGCAACGGGGATTTCCGGTGGCGTTCCTGGCTGTCAACTGTCCGCCACACTTCGTCGAGGCGAAGGCAAATATTGAAAAAATGAGCGCATTCGGACTCTACCCGAGCGCAAGCGGAGTATTTGATGCGCCCCAATGACGAGAACGGCAAGCTATCCACGGCGAATCGCCCGTTCCGGGTGTTGATCATTTCGGGATCAGACCGGCGGCAATATAACTGTCCAGGCGTGGATTCGAAATCGCGCGCACTGATGTTACGCATGGCAGGGCGCTTGCCGCAGGAATGGGAAATCGATTATGAGGATCTGGGCAATGTGTATGCCCGTTCCCGAATACAGAGTTGCAACGCCTGCGCGTCGACGGCGATGTCGCTGTGCTGCTGGCCGTGCAACTGCTACGAAAAGAATAACAAGGACGAGCCAGACCTGATGTGGGACATGGACCTGTATGCGCGCCTCGATCTGGCAGACGCATGGGCGATTCTGGGGCCCGTGAATTGGTACGCGCCGACGTCCAACCTGAAGCTGATGTTTGATCGCCTGGTTTGCATGAATGGCGGTAATCCCAAAGAGGCGCTGATCGAACACAAGAATCCTGAACTGGCAATGAAGCTTGAACATTCCCCTGAGTGGAAGGATCTGGCAGTGAACCACCTCGAAGGACGAACCGCCGGCTTTTTCTGCTATGGGGATGATGCAAGCGAGGAAAGAAACGCGGATGGCCGGCCACGCTACATCGCTCCGGAACATGCACATTATTTCGATCCTGCAGCGGAACCGGCAGATCAGGCCGAAACCTATGCACCACTGGTCTGGCAGTGCCGATTCAGCGGCATCGAGGTGCCGGAAGCGTTATGGCACTACGAAGAATTCGGCAGCGGAAAAGTCTACAGCGATACGCAGGCCGAAGACATGGCGCAAGACGACGTTTTCCTGAGGGCATTCGATGCCTGGACTCACCGGTTTGCCGATTTTGTGCGTGAAAAGGGCAAAGTGAAGCCCGGCAAATACCGTGCCTTCGGTTATAAACCGCCGACGCATCGCTGGTCGGGCATAAAGCTGTGGTGGCGGGACAAGAAAATGCGAACGGGACATGCGCCTCCGGGCTCCTCGCCGTACGCGCAAGAGGAAATGGGGGTCAACCAGGATGTCACGGCTTTCCCGGCGACCAGTGAGGGCGACAAACTACGGCGTGGATAGGGTAGGGCGAAGTAACTGCAGGCGACCACTCGATCAATCTGACCGTCAGGGCCCGTATTGGCATCGCCGTGTACCGGAGAGGTGGCCGCACGTCTAATGCCTTGATCAAAAGTGCGGGCGTGGCAATGTATCGTGCCAAACAGGGTACTTCGCAATACGCCTTTTGTGAAAACAATCATATCGCTATGTTCGGTAACGAACGGTGGGCGGAATGGAAGTGGCGTAACCTAGTAAGATGCTCTCAGAATTCTTGACCTCGAATCGCAACGAACTGATTAGCCGCTGTCGGCAAAAGGTGGTGGATCGGTTTGCGCCGTCCGAAGTGCCACCCCAAAGCGAACACGGGGCCCCACTGTTGCTGACCCAAATCGCCGAGATGCTACGGTGTGAGCAGCGGACGGAAAGCAGGGAAGTGGAATCCTCGGCTCCAGCGCCCACCGAGATTGGTCGGGCGGCTGCCTTGCATGGAACCGAAATGTCGCGATTGGGCTACAGCATCGATCAAGTGGTCCACGACTATGGTGATGTCTGTCAGGCGGTGACTGAACTCGCCGTTGACCAAAAGGCGCCGATTTCCGTCGACGAATTTCGAACGTTTAACCGCTGCCTCGATAACGCCATTGCCGATGCGGCGACTTCCTTCGGCGGAGCGCGAAAGATGCATGTCGACGGACATGCACAGACATTGCGTGAACGCCTAAAAAAATACAGTGACGAGCACCGGCGTCTGGTCGATATCGCCATCAACTCCTTTGATTCGATCAAGTCTGGCAACGTAGGACTGAATGGCGCCACAGGCAATTTGCACTTACATGCGCTGGCGGAACTGCGAAATCTTACTGATCGGTCATTGCCCGACATACTCTTGCTGTCCGAAGCGACCACCGTGACCTCGCGCTAAGCGGGGTACGCATTGCTGGTCATCGCGGTTTGTGGCCCGCTCTGGCAATCTCCCGATTGGGTTTCTTCGCCATTCGAACAATCCGCGTCCCGTCAAGTTCACTGACAGACACACAGACGGCGAAACGGCACCAATCAACAGAGGACAGATATGGCGATGACCGAGAACCATCTGATAGAACTCCTGCCGCGCAAAGACCGGGCGCGATTGCTCTCCGTGTGCGAGCCATTTGAATTGGTGCTTTCGGAAGTCCTGGCCGAGCCCGATAAACCTGCAGGCCACGTCTACTTCCCCATCACCGGCTTTATATCGCTAGTTGCAAAGGTAGATAAGAATCCTGCGTTGGAAGTCGGCATGGTCGGGCGAGAGGGTATGCTCGGGGCCCAGTTAGCGCAAGGGATCGCAAATGCGCCGTTGCACGCTCTGGTGCAGGGTGCAGGTATGGCCAAACGCGTCACCGCCGCCGCTTTTAAACGCGAGTTGGCCGCAAGCCCGGCATTGCAGCGCGTCATGCATCGCTACCTCTATGTATTGATTGCCCAACTTGCCGAGTCGGCGGGATGCCTTCGCTATCACCAAATCGCTCCTCGGCTGGCGCGCTGGCTACTGATGAGTCAGGACCGCGCCCATTCCGATACCTTTCAGGTGACGCACGAGTTTCTCTCCTACATGCTGGGCGTACGCCGTGTCGGCATTACGGTTGCCGCCGGCCACTTACAACGTGAGGGACTGATTGAGTATCGCCGCGGCAACCTTAAGGTGCTCAATCGCAAGGGGCTTGAAGCGGCCGCCTGCAACTGCTACGCCGCCGATCAGAAAAACTACCGGAAACTGCTGGCTTGAGGCGCACCATTTGTGCAGTCGTTTCCTGCATCGGCAATACGACTTGACCGTGCGGAGGCATAGCTCTAACCCGGAAGCCCGGGTGGCCGCGATCACGACCAATTCCTGTAGGACTAAGTATCAATTTGAAAATCCAACACTAAGATCGCGCTCGGCACGGAAAATCGCCTACAGAAGTCTTCCTACATAAACATAGGCGTGGTACCGATGTTTATGTGTTTGCACGGAGGCAATCATGTGTCACCCGTGTGAACCGGACCGTCACCATGAAGCACCTTTCCATATTCCTGGCAGCCACTTTGCTCTGCCCTTTGCCCAGCCTCGCTAGCGGCGAGTTCAAATGCCCTCATGCAAACACGGTGACGTGGAATGAAGCAGCGTGCATCACAAACAGCGGTGATTTGCACTCTCTGCCGGTGGAGACGCCGATTCGGCGCGCGAAAAATGAACCTGCTGATGCCGTGCAACGTTCTGATCGCAAGGACACCACGCGTGCTGAATTCCAGTTAGGCGTCCTCGACTTGCATGTCCTCAATAATCGCCGCTGGGGCAAGCCCCAACGCATTACGCGCAGTCGCGAGGCACGTGCCTGGCATGAATACTGGGCCTATCAGACCGGCCCCAATGCCGGCATGCAGTTGCATTTTGTCAATGGTCGGCTGGCCGGCGTCGAGAATACCGATCCGCCTGCGCCTGAGGCAAGCGCCACCAGGATTGAGGAGTTAGCCCAACATTTGTGGAGACGCCGCGTCACGCCCTCAGTGGCCATTGTGTTTCTCCTCGCATCTTGTCCTCCTAATCGTGACGCCTCCTATATGCGTCCAGGCGTACTCGCCGGTTTGCTAAAAACGCTAAGTTGAGCGCAGCCAGCGCTAAGTGACGCGGCATGTCTGGCTCAATGGACCAACCTACTTGCGTCGCGTGTTTTCGGCTCGCGCTGAGACGCTACATCCCGTAGGCGTTCGACTACCGACTATTCAGCGTCGGGCTGGTATTGGCGCGCGTCGCTTCGCCGTAACTTAAGCACCTTGAGGTGATTTCCCACCTTCCACTTTTCAGGAGCCACTCGAATGCATCCCGACAATCTGACTTCCAGCAGCAATATGATTCCCACGGCCGCCAACGGTGCCAATGGTGCGGTCGCCGTTCATCGTACCGATACCGCGCCGTTGCGTCGCGACCTCTCACAAGCAGTCAGCCAGGTGAACGAACACCTCACGCAAGACATCAACTTGTTGGTGGCCGCTGCAGGCAGCCTCGGGCGGGCCGAATTGACGGACGCAGCACAGCGCGTGTCGGCATTCATGGCTAAAACCTCGGCAACGGCTTGCGACTTGACTGCACAAGGCAAGGAAAAAGCGCAGATTGCTGCACAAAGAACCGGCGCCTACGTCAAAGAGAATCCATTGCAATCCCTGGCTTTCGCTTTGACGCTGGGTTATGTGTTCGCGCGACTGACAATGCGCCGCTAGAAAAACTGTCTCACCCCTTCAACCAAACTAAAGGAATACATCATGTTATATACAATCGCAGTCATCCTCCTGGTCTTATGGCTCCTCGGCATGGTAAGTGCATACACGATGGGCGGATTCCTCCACATATTACTGGTCGTCGCCGTCATCATGGTGGTGGTGAACCTGATCAGCGGTCGCAAAGCGCTTTAGCGTCATCGTGTCCCGACGCATGGGGGAATGCAACCCTTGCGTCGGGACGCTTACTTGCGGGTACGCCGCCGACGCGCATATCAGAATCCGAGTGTAATAGCAGCAACGTCCGGAGGAGTTGCGCCCTCCCACTCATGTCGAACACGTTGCCAAGTTTGCGAAATTAGTTGAGGCAGCTCCGGTGCGATGACTAACCATATTGCAGCCGCGAAAATCGAAGCAGCATGCTGTGTCCTTCGCGACTGACGAATTTAAATTGTGGCGCTGGCAAGAGCGTTTAACCTGACGCGACGTTTCCGAATAACTTTATTATTGCGGTCACGTTGGTGCTCAACGCGCCTTCCGGTTATCCTGTCGCTCCCGCCAATTGCACACGACGCCATCATGACCGAACTCTCCACCGATACGCCAAAAACCGCGCATGAACCACGATTCTGGTGCGACGACGGTTGGACCGCCCGCGTAATCAAAAACGAAGATGACGATGGCTGGGCGGTAGAAATGACCAAGGATGGTGAACCCGAACC
>JAJAYN010000547.1 GCA_026786225.1 Burkholderiales bacterium
AGGCCGTCAACGACATACTCAAAGACACCCCTCTTCCCCACCACACGCTGCTTTTTGATGTGCTCGTCAAGCAAAAGCCCTACCCGACGCGATTTTGGTGAGATTTCTCGCAGTATTGAAAGCCTTTTTTCGTCTATCTCCATGATGAAGCGCGAGTATCCGGTAATGTCCGTTTCCTGCTTTGTTCCACTACTAACAACGCCGTGCCCAACGGGATCTGCAAGGCCGCTCACAATTACTTGTGCGTTTAGCCGCTTTTGTGCCACCGCTTTGGCGATGTCCAGACTCCCCGTTACCAGCGCCAGCGGCTTCCGGATGAGTAATGGTGTGATTTGTGCCGCGATTTCGTCAATTGACATGAGATGAGTGTGGCGCTGAAACGGCACAAACTCAAAAAGAAACAGACCGGGGCGTATCTTTTCCGTCCTTGTTGCAAGATCGGAAAACTGCTCACGAAACTCTTGCGTCGGCGGCGCAATATATAACACGAGGTGCTGGGCAAACCCCGACGATGGGAAAGCGGCAAGCAGGCCCGTGACCGATGCGGCGACCAATGACCTTGCAGACGCAATGCGTCGATCCCACCTGCTCAGGTAGGAGCGGATTGATGGCATATGGCGTAGTATTTGCGTGGAATTAAATTGCAATGTCGTTCACTTACGCGGAGGCATTATGGTGTCAAAGTATGAGTACAAGTTGCTGTTGGTTGTCAATGAGGAGGACATGAGGAATCTTGAAAGTAATTGGCAAAGTGTATCGCCCGATAACGTGACGTTTCCCACAGTAAGGGCTAATTCGAAGTTGCTCGTTGCATCCCTGGGGGTCGAAAACACTACTTTTGTTACAAAGCCTAAACCGCTAGGCGCACATGCAAGTTTTCTTCAAATGGCGGAACCTGCGGCGTCAAAAGCCGACAGCTCCTTGCAAATCATCACCGTGCCCTTTGTTGCAGGCACCACGCGCAAACAGGTACTGGAAGCCCTTGAAAATGGTTCGTTATCGCACCTGACCGCGCACTGTCAGCACTATTCATTGTTTGCGGTGGTGCACCAATAGTCACCAGACGCACTGATTTTACGGAGGGCGCATAGTCACATGCAACAGACCAATTTAGTCGATCAAAGCGATCTGCCTGAGCGGCGCATTTCACCTATACGTTTTCTGGGAGCGTTGTCGAAACCCGAGTGCGCCAAGACAATCGCCATGGGTCTTTCTCAAGGCTTAGTATCAGGAGAGATGTATGCGCCGGTTGAGGGCTACCGAGAAAGCTTGATCAGTTTTATTGGTCGCGCACCAGAATCTGAGTGGCTTTACGAGAAAGCGTGTGCGCTTGGACAATCGGCAAATCGCGAGTTTGGATTTGAAGTCGATTTCGAAGCGCCACTTATCCAGTACACCCAGTACAGCGTCAACGGCATGATCGATTGGCATACAGACTACGACTATGTGGGGCAGAATCCACGCAAAGTCAGCATCTCGATCCAGCTTAGCGATCCTGGTGAATATCGTGGGGGTGAATTGGAATTCTTCCCACATGGTGAGGTTCGCTGGGGTCGTGGCAAAGGGACAGCGATTGTATTCCCTTCATTCGTGCAGCACCGGGTAAAACCCCTTACGCGTGGAACCAGAAAGTCTCTTGTTGTTTGGTTTTCCGGCCCACCGTTTCGTTAAACCTTGTCACGGGGACATACATGAGTGCGATCACAACCTTACCTCCTTACGGATTGCTCCCGAATAGATTTACTGCCACGCCACTTGCCGATTTGGAACCGCCTCGAGATTACAAGTCCACACCAACGCCAGACCAGCCGCTGCTTAGAAAAGATAAGAATGACTTTGTCGATGAATTTGCGAACGATGTCAAAGATCGATACTGGCCGATCTGGGATCAGCCCAATCGTTGTTGGATAGGCAAAAGTAAAGCCTGGATGGTGGCGTTTACCGAGGCAGACTTGGATATGCTTTTGCCACTTCGCTTCACGCTGCGAAATTTCATCACTCTCGATGGTTCGAATCTTGCGAAAACACATTCAGATTGCTTCGAACTTGAGAACGCGCTGGATCCGCCTGCGCCCGAGTTCAATTTCGGCGCCTTCAAGTTTTATGCTCCAGATCTGGACAGTCGATGGCAAGCACTATTCCCGTCTTTGTTTTCTGAAGCGCTTGACAACAAGGTCGGCCCGCTGACGATACACTGGAAATCGATATTTCAAAGGCCGCGCCCTTACCAGACCGCTGTATTGCTTAATCGTCTTCAGGTGTCGCACCGAATTGCGCCGAGCGCACAACACCCATCATTGGTCTCGGGGCATTGCATGCAGGGCGTATTCGGTGGTCTTGGCGTACATCTTCTATGGAGAAACAAGACGACCCCTGATTTGCGATACGCGCCGCATGTGCAGGCGGCTCTTGAGCAGTATTCGACTGATTTCGGTGATCGCCGCGTTTTGGCTGGCGTGCACTATCCGAGCGACTCTCTTATTTCATGGCTTGCATGCGATAGACTCATTGATAAGGTTGTCGAGCCAAGTGAAGCCGCAGAGGCGCGCAAGTTTCTCGGCGCTTGTATTCGGCGCAGCCGCGTTTGGGCAGAGGTCATAACACACAAACCCTTCAACTTTGACGCGTATAACGAGTTGGTCAAAGAGGTCGAGCAAATATCGAAGCTGTAATTTCACCGCTTTGTAGAATATAGAATCCAATTGGTCCGAACAATTGCCTTTTTCTCGACGGGGTCGGTTCGAACCCGGTACAACATCGCGATAGTCGTTATCGTGGTGATGGCATTGGTCATTGGGGGCGGCATCCAGGCGGCGATGAGTTACGGACAAGCGGTCCGTCTGACCCAGCAGTTACAGCAACTCGAGGCTCGTGTCGTCGCGTCGAAAGTTGAGGGGTTTATGGGCAATATCGCGCGCGTGTTGGAATCAATCTCGCGAATGCCTTGGGGAGCCGGCGACCTCCGCGAATCCGCTAGAGTCGTTGAGCTCAATACACTGCTTAGATTGGCTCCAGCCGTCTCCGACGTATCGTGGCAAGACGAGAATCGCGTTGAACAGGTGTTCGTGTCACGAATTCAACCTGATCGCTTCTCGCCACAACGAAGCAAGTCTAAATTTTCGCTCATTCGCGAGCCGTCCACGCGAGCGCAAATCGTCTCCGCACCACAGTTAGTCGATGGACTAGATTACAGCGCAGTCATGGCGGTACGAGATTCACAGGGTCGTGGTGGAACGACGCTTGCTACTGTCAATCTTCGTTTTGTATCCTCCGTCGTTGAAAATCTGCGTTTTGGCAACACAGGCCTAAGTTATATCGTCGATACAACTGGAAACGTCATTGCTCATCCAAACATAGCCATCGCAATGCGCCAAAACCGCGAAGCTCACCGAACCACTGGTGCGGCTCCAACAAGCCGTGAGACTTCCACGGGTCTGAGCCCACTGGGGTTAGTGATCAAGCAAGATAAAGTGTTGTCATCAGTTCTGATCGGGGACACCGGCTGGCGCGTTGTCGTGGAACAGGATGCGAGCGAAGTCCTCACGCCTGTTTACGCTGCTTTGCTGCAGACCGTATTGCTTCTTGGAATCGTACTTTTGCTCGCGTTGTTTGCTGGTCGAATACTTAGCGACCGCATAGTCAAGCCAATTGAAGTCTTAGACCGGGAAGTTAGCCGCCTTGCCCGTGGCGACTTGACGTCACGCGCAACGGAATCGGGAACGGATGAAATTAGCAAACTCGCCAGAACATTCAACTCAATGTCCTCCCAACTCCAGTCCTACACCATCTCCCTCGAACAAAAAGTCTCCGAAAAAACCGCCCAACTGGAACTTGCCAACCGCCACAAGTCCGAGTTCCTCGCCAACATGTCGCACGAGCTGCGCACGCCGCTGAACGCGGTGA
>JAJAYN010000548.1 GCA_026786225.1 Burkholderiales bacterium
GCCGACTGCGGCCAGTGTGGATCAGTGAGGCATCTGCTCCGATGGCTTCGGAAATAATCGCTTCGATCTGCAGTACGTCAGCCGGACGTTTGCCGCCTGGCTGTTTGGCCTGCGCGATAGCGTGGCTGGCGCCCTTGGCGATTTTCTGGCCCATTTCAGGGGTGAGGATCTTCTCTTCTGTCAGCATTACTGCAGAAGCCTTGTTTATTTTGTTCACCCAGAAAAACTGGTCTTCGGCCTGATCGGTTGCGCTGGTGGTGTTGTCCTTGGCTGCCGAGGGCGCGACCGTGGCCCCGACCTTTGCGGCCTGCTGGTTGCATTCGGCAGTCGTCCCGCACGGCAATTTTCCGGTATCCGCCGCCTGCGCGAAAGTGCGTTGGGCCAAGAGTGAACATACAAGCATTGCAATGTGGTTTTTCAACGGCCTAATTCCCATGTCGCATCTCCATTTTTCGCAAGTTGATCATTCCAGACAGGGTCGGAACCGCCTTTTGCACGAATCGAGCGGCGACATCTGGATACCGCACCTTGTCGTGACGCATGCAACCGGTGTTCGCAAGGCTTCCCTTAGACCGCCTCACTAGAACGTGTGACGCAGGCCCGCACCGAAGCCCCTCGGGTCGCTGTCGCTAGCCAGCGTTGGCAAACCCGCACCACCCAACGCAACGTTTGAAGTCGCGTTGTTTTTCTGCGAAGCATAGCGCGCCATGAATGTCGTTCTCTTGGAGAATTCATAGTTATAGCCGACCGCGGCAAGTTTGGCCTCGGGCTGCGCCGCGGTTGACACCGCACCATCGCGCACCCGCCCAATGTTGCCAATGAACCGATGTTTGCCGACCGTGTAGGTGATCGCTGCTTCGTAGGCCTTCTTGTCTGTGCGTGCGGTCGACTTGAATTTCTGCGTCAACAAGCCAACTTTGAACGCGCCGAAAGTGAAGCTACCGGAAAGATTTTGCCCGGATTCGGTGACGCCGGCAGTGACCGTCGCGCCGCGCTGATCCTTGTGCTTCTCATAGGCATAGTTGATGCGGAAGCCGCCTGCGGCGTAATTCACATACATGCTCTGATTGCTTGGATTGGCGGTAGCGGTTCTTGCTTCGTTAGCGCCGTACATGAGGCGCGCTGAAAAACCATTTATCTCCGGCGTCCAATATTGAATCATGTTGTTCTCACGGCGGTTGAAGTTACCGGTGTTGATCACCGATAGCTGGTTACCAAGCGTATTCTGGCTGAACGGATCAACAAAAATAGCCGACAGCTTGAATGGGCTATCCCATCGACCCAGCACGACAGTCCCAAAGCCGCCGATGAGACCAACCCCACTGTTGCGGCTACCGAATGTGCCGCCGCCAGCATCAGCTGGTGCCGCCGATTCAAGCTGGAAAAAAGCTTGCAATCCCCCGCCAAGGTCTTCCGTCGCGCGGAAACCAATCAGTGATGACTCATCTTCGATGGTCGTCCTGGTTCCCAACTGTGTCGCACCACCGCTCGCCTTTACGCTGTTAACCATCACCCAAATGCGACCATAAAGCGTTACGGGATTAGCCGTTTGGGCGAAGACAGCCGGGGCGAATGTGGCACCGGCGACGGCGAGAGCGATCAATTTCATTTTCATCAAAAATCTCCTTTGGATTATGCCGAGGGCTTGTAATTTTTCAGCATGGAATCGGTAGCTGGACGGGATGAGCGCGGGCTATGTTGCCCCACTCCGCGCTTGAAACAGGCGATAAGCCGTCGCTCTTAGTGCAGATTGTCTCAGGCCGTTGCGCCCCCGGTTTCTCGCCGTCCTCCATCACTTTGCCCATGCCTCGCGCCAACGAGCCGCCATGTCCATGTCCTCGATCAGTGCACCGGGCCACCGCAATCCGGCGCGCGGGCTGCTCGCAGCGCACGCCTCATAGCAATGCACAGGGACCATGCTGACAGTCGCCAATGGGCCTGTCAAATATATGGAAATGCTATACTCCATACTTCGCACATATACGTGTTCGGAGGAAGCCCATGGAACTTCGCCACCTGCGCTACTTCATTGCCGTCTCGGATGCTGGCAGTTTTACCCGTGCCGCTGAGTCGCTCGGCATTCAACAGCCTCCGCTCAGCCAGCAGATCAAGGCGCTGGAGTTGGAACTCGGGTTTCCGCTGCTCCTGCGCAATTCAAAGGGGGTTGTACTCACGGTCGGCGGGCGCGTATTTCTTGACGAATCGCGCCGACTCCTCGCCGGTCTCGATCAAGCTGCCCAGCTTGCGACCAGTGCCGCGCGCGGTTCAACCGGGCGCTTCTCGATCGGCTTTACCACCTCGGCAATAACCCACCGTCTGGCGCCGCGCTTGATCCGCGAATTCCGCAGCGGCTACCCGGATGTGGAAATCGAGATTCAGGAAGGCAGTGCCGCTCGATTGACCGAGTCGGTCCTCGGCGGATCACTTGACATCGGTATGTTACGCACGCCGGTTGCCTACCCACCGGGTGTTCGATTCCGCACCTTGCTCAAGGAGCAAATGCTGCTTGTCATGCCGTCACGCCATCCACTCGCCACCGAAGCGCAACGCAACTCGCGTGCGCTTCACCCGACTATCTCGCTCATTGCGCTAAAGGACGAGCCGTTCATTCTGGTGCGGCGACCCGGCGGCCCCGGTATGTACTCCGACCTGATCAATGCGTGCAAGCGCTTGGGATTCACGCCGAAAATTGCGATGGAGGTCGAAAATATGCTTACAAACGTTGCGTTGGTCGCCGCCGGCGCAGGTGTCTCCGCTGTTCCGGCGTCGTTGCAGTGCGTCCACGGCGAAGATGTACTGTTTTTACTGCCCAAAGAGGCCCCGCAGCTCAGCGCGCCCTTGACGCTGGCTTTCCATGAGGACAATCGCAACCCGGCGGCACAACGTTTCTTGGATTTCTCCATGCCGTTTGTAAAGGGTGAGCAGAAATCACGACGGCAACTTTCAACGTCCGGCCAGCCGACCGGGTAGCCGACGAAATACATCGCCTCGGCGGCGCGTTGCCACC
>JAJAYN010000549.1 GCA_026786225.1 Burkholderiales bacterium
GGAACAGGTAGCGCAGCGAGGACACATCGTATTTTTTGAGGTACGCGGGGTCCTGTTTTTTGAGCACGCGTATCGCGGTCGGCGAGGAAAACATCACCGAGACTTTGTATGTCTCAACGATATTCCACCACACGCCTGCATCCGGACGCATCGGCACACCGTCGTACATGATGGTGGTGCTGCCGTTGATGAGCGGACCGTAAATGATGTACGAATGGCCGACCACCCAGCCGATATCCGAGGTACAAAAATAAACCTGCCCAGGCCCGGTCGCAAATATATTCGGCATCGATGCCGCCAGCGCGACCGCATAGCCTCCCGTATCGCGCTGCACGCCCTTGGGCTTTCCTGTGGTACCGCTGGTGTAGAGGATGTAGCTCGGGTGCGATGATTCCACCCACTCGCAGGGCACCACGCTATCCATGTGCTTGTTGCGCAGCACGCTGTAATCCATATCGCGGCCGGGGATGGTACTTATGCCCTTGTCGAGTCCACGATTGACGATGACGACATACTTGGGCGGATGCGCGGCGAGCTTGATTGCTTCGTCCGTCAACGGCTTGAGCGGGATGACTTTGCCCATACGCGAGCCGGCGTCGGCGGTGAGCATGACTTTCGGCTGTGCATCGTCGATCCGCGCGGCCAGCGATGCCGCGGCGAATCCACCAAACACGACCGAGTGAATGGCACCGATGCGAACCGTCGCCAACATCGCAAATACCGCCTCAGGAATCATCGGCATGTAAATCAGCACGCGATCACCCTTACCGACGCCCAGCGTTTTCAAGACGGCCGCGAAGCGATTCACTTCATCGAACATCTCGCGGTACGTGTACGTTTTGGTTTGCTCGACCTCGGAGGAAATCCACACCAGTGCCTGCTGGTCGGCGCGGGTCGCCAGATGCCGGTCGATGGCGTTGTAGCAAAGATTGGTTTCGCCGCCAACGAACCACTTGGCAAACGGAGGCTTGGAAAAATCACAGGTTTTTGTGAATGGCTTCACCCAGTCGATGCGTGCTGCCTGTGCGGTCCAGAAGGCATCCGGCTCGGCAATCGAGTGGTCGTAGAATTTCTGGTATTTGCCCATTTGGTGCTCCTTAACCGCAGTGTCGCCGGGACTTATGCGCTGGCGCGCAGGCAGGCTAACAAGTCAATCGCCGAGCACTTTCTTGATGGCGTCCAGAAGCGCTTTTGATTTTGCCGGCTTGGTGAGGTAGCCATTGGCACCAAGCTTGAGGCCCTTGAGGATGTCGTCGAGCGAACCCAGACTGGTGAGCATCATCACTGGCAGATCCTTGAGCACAGCATGCTGACGGATACGGTTGAGGATATCGAAACCGTTTGCGTCCGGCATCAAGACATCGAGGATGATCAGGTCGGGGAAATTCTTCAGGCCGGTCAATATAGCGGCGCGATTGGCTGCTCTGGTAACCTGAAAGCCGTTGGCCGACAGGATGCGATCAAGCAAGGTGGCGGTCACCTCGTCATCTTCAACCACCATCACGGTGGGCGGTTTGCGTTTGGGTTGCCGTCTGGGGGCGGCGTCATTGATGCGCACAAAGTAGCCATTGCTGGCCAGTTTTGATTCGCCGATGACGGCTTCTTCAGATAGCTCTTTTTGTTTCTGTGGCGTGGCGACGGGTTCTGCGACGTTGGTTTCTGGGCTGAACAGCTTGGTGAAGTCCAGATCGTTCGCGTCGTCGTCGGTCGGTACAGCGGTCATGGCAGGTCCTGGATAAATTTTGTGAAAACTTCTTGGGGCGGTGAAGTCATTCTATTGTGCTTCGACCACTTCTGCACTATGGGCGAAGGGTCTGCGTGCGATTGAGGGACGTTCAGGCATTGACATCAACAACGAAACGGCCGCGTAGTTTGCCCGCGAGGATGTCGGGTGCGCGTGCAATCGCTTCCGAAAGCTTGATAACCGTGGTGATCTGATCGAGCTTTGCCTTGTCGAGTTCCCGGGCCAGATGATTCCATGCTTCCAACCGCCGTGGCTTCGAGGCGTAAACGCTGTCGATCCCCGCCAAAGTGACACCGCGAAGGATAAATGCGGCGACGCTGGTTGAAAGATCCATGCCTTGTGCCAAACCGCAGGCAGCCACGGTGGCGTTGTATTTGCACTGGGCAATTGCATTGGCCAGGGTATGGGAGCCGACCGAATCGACCACGCCTGCCCAGCGTTCCCGTTGTAGCGGTTTGCCCGGTTGCGAGAGTTCATTGCGATCCATGACCGCTGTGGCACCCAGCGACTTCAGGTAGTCGGTTTCATAGAGCCTCCCGGTCGCGGCAACCACGTTGTAGCCGCGCGCCGACAACAAGGCGATGGCAACGCTGCCAACACCGCCGGACGCGCCCGTCACTAAAATCTCGCCTTGATCGGGCGTCACACCGTGCCTGGCCAGCGCGATCACCGCCAGCATCGAGGTGTAGCCCGCCGTACCGATGGCCATCGCCTGACTGGTCGTGAATTCGGCCGGTAGCGACACCAGCCAGTCGCCTTTGAGCCTGGCCTTTTGTGCGAGGCAACCCCAGTGGGTTTCGCCCACGCCGTACCCATTCAGGATCACTTTGTCGCCCGGCTTCCATTGCGGGTCGGTGCTGGCTTCCACAATACCTGCGCCATCGATACCGGCGATCATCGGCCACTTGCGCACCACCGGCGATTTATTGGCGATGGCGAGTCCGTCCTTGTAGTTGATTGTCGAGTACTCAATGGCGACGGTGACATCGCCCTCGGCTGGCAGACGCCATTCCTCAATGCCGGACAACGTCGCCGAAAAGCCTGCGTCGGTCTTGTCCAGCAAAATTCCATTAAATGTATTCATATGCCGCTCCTCTGCGAGCTTCAGGGCTCTGGGGCCCTGGGGCTCTATGGTTTTAGTCCGCCGATAGTCGCGCTAAGCGTGCAGGAATCCCCGTTGGGCCGCAACGCCAGTAGCGCCGAGAATGCATTAGGCGAAGGCCGCCCTTCACGCATTGTCCAGGTGCCGGTGATATTTTCGGCTGCACAAGTGAAGTTGCCACTTCCTTCGAGGAGCGAGCCAAACACCTGCGTACTGCCGGAAAAATTGCACAGCGAGCCGCCAATTTCGGTCATCGTCAGGGTGCCTGTTGCAACGGTATGAGTCACGCTATAAATAGCCGGGTTTGTTTGACTGCCATTAAGTGCCGCCGAGACACAGCCGCTGCCGTCGCGCTTTAGCGCACCAAAGTAAGTACCGGTCAGGTTGTAAAAGCCGATCACCTGCCGCGTGATCTGCTTGATCACCGTGACGCCGTTGACGTCGTAGGTGAGGCTGGCGGTACGAGAGTCGGAAAAAATCAGCGTTGCAGTACCCACTTTGCTGAAATTTGTATTTTCCTTGACAAAAGGAACCACGGCGAACGGTGTACCCATCGCCTGAAAAATATCACCAGAAAATATGTTGCCAGACGCACCTGAACGCTCGGCACGCGAGAGGAA
>JAJAYN010000550.1 GCA_026786225.1 Burkholderiales bacterium
AAATTGCCGAAACGAAAGCTGCGCACCCACGTCAGCAGACCCGCTAACAAGTTTTGTACCTGCAACGGCAACTCGGCGAGCACTTCCCAGGCTGGCACGACCAACAATTCGATCACCAACAACAGCGAACCCACCATGGCCAACATGACGATGGCCGCCCCAATGGGCTCGGGTATGCGAAATCGTGAGAGCCGGTCGACGACCGGCGTCAGTACGACGGCGAGGATGATGCCAAAAAGCACCGGCATCAACACCGCCCGGCCGACATAGAGCGCCGCAACCACGGCCAGCGCAAACATGCCTACAACCGGCAACGTGCCGCGCGAACGCGGGCGCGGTGTGGCCACAGACGGTTGTTCGGTCGCTGCCAATACGAATTCCACCGGTGCCGCTTCTGCGTCCGGGGCGCCAGCACTAAAAACGCCGACAGTGTCGGCGTTGGTTAGCGTCGTTGCCACGGGGGCGGCGTTGGCTGGTTCAGCGTCCGGCATCTAGCAAACCCGCGAGATCATCGGCGTGTTCTTCCTCGACCGACAAGATCCACTCGAGCATTCTGCGCGTAGTGGTGTCGGCGTCGCCAATGAGTTCGATCATCTCCTTGTAGCTGTCGATGGCGATGCGTTCGGCAACCAGATTTTCTTTCACCATATCGATCAGATCTTTGCCAGGCACATACTCAGCGTGACTTCGCTTGGTCAGGGTGTCTGGTGAAAAGTCAGGCTCGCCGCCAAGTTGCACGATGCGTTTGGCAATCTGGTCGGCATGTTCCTGCTCCTGCGTTGCGTGCTCAAGAAATTCGGCCGCGACGCCTTCAGCGTGTACACCGGTGGCCATGAAGTAGTGACGCTTGTAGCGCAACGTGCAGACAATCTCGGTCGCCAGCGCTTCGTTCAGGAGCGTGATCACCTGCTCTCTATTCGCCGCATAGCCGGCTGTCATGGCCCCTTCTTCTATCTTGCGCCGGGCATTGGTACGAAGCGTCGCAACGCTGCTCATCTTGAACGTTGGCGCCGATTCGTTCTTTTCCCTGGTTGCGGTAGTCATGGAAGTTACCCCTGTCGTTGAAATGATTGTGTGAGTGGCAATAGAAATGTACCTAGCCTTCGCATGGCACGTATCGTCGAAAGCGCGCTAAAGGCGAGTGTAAGAAACCGGCGGCCACGAGCAAGCCGGGAGGTCGCGTTAAAGCTCCAAATCACACCGGCCGCCAGGACCGATGCCTTAAAGATTTTCCAGCCGCCCAGGATGGCGCGGCGGGTATGTTCAGTTGCGCGCAGGTCTCCCGCAAGATGCCGCGAAATATCCGCCGTTTCTGCGCGTGCGGCGTGAATGCGCACGAGCAACGCCGCGCGACGCGCCGCAAGCGCCAATGGCGCACGTAGTGAACGTGGGGCGATGGTCGTGATCATGTCGGGTTTACTTGCGGCGTAAGTGCATCGGCATCACGCCTGAGTTCGCCCGCACTGGTGGTAAAAAGCGTTGAGGACTCGCTCAATTGCGAGGACAGGTAGAGGCCACCACCGATTGTGAACGCGGTAAATGTGCCGACCAGCCACAGCGCGGCCGTGACGCGGTACGGCGTATCCCAATAGATCGCCAACACCAGGATAGCCATCATGACCAACGACACAATCAACAGCGCGCTGACCAGGGCGGCGCTAATGGCCAAACGCACGAGGCGCGCTTTTTCTTCCTGTACTTCGATCGACAGCAGCTCCACACGCATGGCCGCATGGCCGAGCAGCGATGCGCCAAGCTGACGAATGTGCGTCAGGAACCCCTCGGTTCCTGACGCAGCAGCCGATCCGGACGTGTCCAGGTGCACGCTTAACCTTCGCGGCGATTCATGACCAGCAGGCCAACTAGCAACCCCACACCGCCAGCCACGGCAACTGCCGTCCACGGGTTACCGTGTACATATTCGTCGGTGGCGGTAGCAGCCTGTTTGGCTTGCTTGACCGTCGCGTCCTGCACTTCGAAGTAACGGGCCTTGGCAACGTCGAGTTGCTGTTTGAATTTATCGCGCGCAGCGGCGAGTGCGTGATCACCACCAGCAGTAGCGTTTTTGAACAGCGACTCCCCTTCAGCCAGCAAGGCCTTGAAATCACTGACGACCTGGTCCTTTGACTCCACCAGGCTCTGGGCCTTGTCGCTCATGCGATCAATGGTGTCATTGGCGGAAGATTTTAGTTGGGTGGTATTCATGTAGAACTCCTTCTGGGGTGGTTGGGAAAAGCTAGCTTTTGCGTCTGACGAGTCCCGCGATCAGGCTGACGAGGAACAACACCAGGAAAATAAAGAAAAGTACCTGCGCGATGCTGGAAGCACCGGCTGCGATACCGCCAAAGCCCATGAGCCCGGCGACGATCGCGATGATGAAAAATACAGCGGCGTAGTACAGCATGGCGAATATCCTTCGATTGAAATGCAGGCCGAAGGTGAAATGATTGAACAATTCACATTGCCTTGCAGTTCCTTAAGACTACGCATGCAGCCTCGACAATCGCATCGGACGGTGGGCCTACACCTTGTAGGACGGACGCCGATTTGCACGCGGGCGTGGTTCAGGGAACGCCGGTCGCGACACGCAAAAAAAATCCCGCAGGCGCGGGAGCTTTTTAGCCCTACTATTTTCTATTGTGCCCGGGAGCCCAGCAAGGTGGTACGCATGCTGTCGTAATCGGCGGACTTGTCGAAGAAATAGTCGGCGCCCAATTGCATCGCGCGCTTCCTGATTTCCGGAAAAGGGTGATTGGTAAACACGATGATCTTAGGCTGCGGATTCAAATCTGCGCGGCGCAATTTCTCGATCACGGCCATGCCGCTGCCTTCGCGGAGCTTCAAGTCAACGATGACGGCATCGACCGGGTCTGCGAGGATGGCCGCGACGGCACCAGCCTCGGTGTCGGCGTCGCCGACTATCTGCATTTCACCGGGTATGTTCAGGAAATCGAGAAGCAGATCCCGCACGTGCGGGGAGTCTTCCACCAGGTAAACGCGTAATACAGGACGCGTCGACCCCGATGCGTCGGAATGAGTTTCTTGCGAACGAGATTGCGGCGGCGACTGGTTTTCTGACTTTTCCATACTCATCACTTGCAAACTCATTTCTATCTACTGGATGATGCCGTTTTTAATTGCGTAATAAGTGAGATCGGCGTTACTGTGCATGCCCATTTTTTCCATCACCCGCGTTCGATAGGTGCTGATGGTCTTCACGCTGAGGAATAATTCAGCGGCCACTTCGGAGACGCTTTGTCCCGATGAGAGCTTACAGAAAATCTGGAATTCGCGCTGCGATAATGAACCATGCAGCGGTGCCGTCGTCGCGTCAGGTGTTTCGGCGAGCAGCTCCGCCACTTCGCTGCTGATGTATTTACGGCCCTTGCGTACGGTACGCAACGCAGTGACGACTTTCTCGGGTGCGGATTCCTTGGTCAGGTAACCCGAAGCCCCGGCGCGCAGCATGTTCACCGCATATTGCTCCTCCGGAAACATGGAGAGAATCAACACAGCCATATCTGGCTTCAGTGATTTCATGCGCTTCAATACGTCGATGCCACTTTGCCTAGGCATGGAAAGATCGAGTAGCGTTACATCGATGTCTTGTTCGCGCACGGCCTTCAGCGCTTCCTCGCCGTTACTGGCTTCGGCAACGACTTCAAATTCGCCGGTTTCTTCCAGCAAGCCACGCAGACCCGCGCGAAACAAGGCGTGGTCATCGGCGATCATTACTTTGGTTTTGTCGAGCATGAGGTTAGAACTCCGGAAAGGCTCCAGCGTTGTTGATTTGCGCCCAAATATATTAAGTGATTCCACTAGACTAGTTTGTCCGAATAGACTGTTCAATCATGTAGGACAAACGCTGACTATGATGCCAGCGTTAGGATTTACTTGCGTGAGACCAAAAGAATGATCCCGGCTACCAGCGACCCCAAGCCCAGCCAAATGGGAATGTTGACTGTTTCTGTGTCTTTTACGGCCAGCACAATCGGTCCAATTTTTGCCTCACTGGTCGTCTTGGTGTAAGTGAAACCACCGTACGCCAAGGCGAGACCACCGGCCACGATGAGTGCGATGGCCAACATTTTCAATCCGTTCATTGTTGCGTCTCCGTAAAGTGGTTTTTTCGTGCAGGTGCATCGCGACATGCGTGATCTTGGCGGCCATCGCGTCGCGCGGGGTTTGAACCGCTGTCACTTGCTTGGTCAGTTCTTTGACACGCCGATCGATCTCGGCGGCCATCTGCGAGAGCTTGGTC
>JAJAYN010000551.1 GCA_026786225.1 Burkholderiales bacterium
CAAGGCGAGCTTGCTGAGCGTCTCACCTATCTGCACAACGCCGTCGGCAGCATCCTTGGGCCGTTTGATTCATTTCTCGCCATGCGTGGACTGAAGACCTTGCACCTTCGCATGGAGCGCCATTGCGAAAGCGCGCTCGCAATTGCCCAATGGCTGGAGACGCATCCCAAAGTGGAGAAAGTGCTCTATCCGGGTCTCGCTTCACATCCCCAACATGCGCTCGCTAAGACACAGATGAACGGATTTGGCGGCATGCTCACGCCGATCCTCAAGGGTACTTTGGATGATTCGCGACGTTTTCTTGAACGCCTGAAAATTTTCGTTTGTGCCGAAAGTTTGGGCGGTGTGGAGAGCCTGGCCGAGCATCCGGCCATCATGACGCATGCGTCAATACCGGCACACATCCGCAAAGAACTCGGCATTAGCGACAGCCTGGTGCGGCTGTCGGTTGGGGTTGAGGATCTTGCGGATTTGAAGGCAGATATTGAACAGGCACTTCAGTAAGTGTTGGCACTTTCGTACCGATGTTGGCGCTTGTGTGGTTGTATGAGCGATATCCTGGCGTCGGCACGGGCCATTGAGGTCGTATTTCCAAGGGGGGCTGAAATGTTGGTTCAGCCGGTAAACCACCCCGTGATGGCGAGCCGCGGTTGCAGCGCATAAGGTGCGACGAATGAGACGCTGTGCAATGCCGGCACTGCGAATAGCGAAAGTGAATTGAAGTGCGGCACGAACGTTTCGATGATGTTGCCAGTATCGTCGTGAAACTGAAGCAATCCACCCCAATCAGGCTGCCAGTTGCGTCCAAGGTTCAATACATAGGCGAAACGCCTTGGCAGGCCGTCGTATTCGGCATCGTTATGCAGTTTCAGGAAGTTGCCTGTATCGTAAAGCGTGGCTTGCGCATCTACGCGCATGACACCTGTATCGCCCGTTAACTGGCGAATGAAATCGATGGTCGACTGTGAGGCGAGACTCTCAAGAAATGCGGTCAAACACGCATCTGGCATGTTGCCGCGCCGATATGCGTCAACCATGGAGAACTTGTAAAACGCGAACTGAAATTGCGTCCGCGCGCTGGCAATGATCTGTTGCGCGAGTGCGCCGTGCTCAGTGGGCGTCATTGATTGCAGCATTTGCGGCGATAGAACCGATTCGCGATTATCACGCCGACAGACGAATTCCCAAGGCACCTTTGCTATCAGGCTCTCGTGCAGATTATTGGCCACGTCAGCTTCAAGCACATTTTGAATCTGCAGTCGGCGACTTTCGCCGAATGCTGCGGCGAGCACGCCGACGTTGAGTCGGGGATTGAACATTAGACAGCGATCATATGGCAGGCCGCGTGTGCGAGCTGTTCGGCGGACTCAGACAAAATGATCCCCAATGCGAGCTTCCCAACGAATGTGTCTATTCCTGACGATATTCACCAAATCTCCCATTAAATCACGGTGCGTCAAACGCCTGCAATTAGCTGCGGCCTACGAATAGTAACCGAGCGCAAGCGAAACAATTTCCGTCGTGCGGACGCTATGACCCCGGCCGCACCTCTGACAAACAAAAAGCCCGCGTTTTTTGGCGCGGGCTTCGTCATGCATGCGGCGACTCGAACGTTACTCGACGCGCGCCTTTTCCAACAGCTTGGTCACTTGCCAGGCTTTGGTCTTGGACAGCGGACGGGTTTCTTCGATCATTACCGTATCACCTTGCTTGAACTCATTGTTCGGCGAATGTGCGTGATACTTCTTGGACCGACGAACCACTTTTCCGAGCACGGGATGCTTCACCGCACGTTCAACGAGGACGGTAACAGTCTTGTCCATCTTGTCGCTGACGATACGGCCAGTAAGGGTGCGTTTGTTCTTTGCTTCGGCGGTCGCCACTTGAGTTGCTTGATTCATTACGCGGCTCTCGCTTTCTCAGTCAGAATGGTTTTGAGCTGGGCGATTTCGCGCTTTACCCTGGCCACTTCGCTGGTTTTTGTCAGTTGTTGCGTGGCGATTTGCATGCGCAGTGAAAATTGCGACTTGCGCAGCTCAAGCAACTCTTTGTTCAGATCTTCCGGGGATTTGGCCCGCATTTCTTTGGTATTCATCAGGTTTCTCCCGTTTAACCGATCATGCGTTGAACGAAGGTGGTCTTGATCGGCAACTTGGCCGCTGCGAGCGTAAACGCCTCACGTGCCAATGCTTCATCCACACCGTCCATCTCATAAAGTACTTTGCCCGGCTGAATTTCGGCCACGAAATATTCCGGTGAACCTTTACCGTTACCCATACGGACCTCGGCTGGCTTTTTGGAAATTGGCTTGTCCGGGAAAATACGGATCCATACACGGCCACCGCGCTTGATGTGGCGCGTCATGGCGCGACGTGCGGCCTCGATCTGGCGCGCCGTCAAGCGACCGCGACCAACTGCCTTCAATCCATACTCGCCGAAGGAGACTTTGGCACCGGCGGTAGCGATACCTTTGTTCCGGCCCTTTTGTTCCTTGCGGTATTTGCGTCTAGCTGGCTGCAACATTTTTCGCTCCTGCTCTGCGCGGTTTGCGCGCTTCTGCTTGTGGCTCAGGTGCGGCTACGGGCTCTTGTCCCTTTGCCAACATTTCGCCTTTGTAGACGAGAACTTGCACGCCGATGACACCGTATGTCGTGCGGGCTTCAGAGAAACCGCAGTCGATATCTGCACGCAGGGTGTGCAACGGCACACGGCCTTCGCGGTACCACTCGGTACGGGCAATTTCTGCACCGTTCAAACGGCCGCTGGAGGTGATCTTGATGCCCTGTGCACCCAGACGCATCGCGTTTTGCATCGCGCGCTTCATGGCACGACGGAACATCACGCGCTTTTCCAACTGGCTGGAAATATTGTCTGCGATCAGCTGCGCATCGGTTTCCGGCTTACGAATTTCTTCGATATTCACATGCACCGGCACGCCCATCAGCTTGGTCAGCTGAACGCGCAGGTTTTCGATGTCTTCACCCTTCTTACCAATTACCACGCCTGGGCGCGATGAGTAAATGGTGATCTTTGCGTTCTTGGCAGGACGCTCAATGATGATCTTGCCGACGGACGCACTGGCAAGCTTTTTCTTGAGGTAGGTGCGAACCTTGATGTCCTCAAGCAACATGATCGGGAAGTTCTTGCTGTTGGCGTACCACTTTGATGCAAAATTCTTGTGGACGGCTAAGCGAAACCCAATCGGTGATATTTTTTGACCCATCGTTGCCCCTTATTGCTTGCCGTCGCCAACCGTCAGGAAGACGTGGCAAGTCGGTTTAATGATACGGTTCCCACGGCCTTTGGCACGCTGAGTATAGCGCTTCAGCACAGGACCCTTTTCAACCATGATGGTGGCAACTTTCAATTCGTCGATGTCGGCACCGTTATTGTGCTCAGCATTGGCG
>JAJAYN010000552.1 GCA_026786225.1 Burkholderiales bacterium
CGTCAAAGTTGCGGGCCGCATCATGCTCAAGCGCGTGATGGGTAAAGCCGCGTTCGCCACGATTCAAGATGCTTCAGGTCGCATTCAGCTTTACGTCACGCTGAACGACATCGGCGAAGCGCCGATGGAAGCGTTCAAACGCTACGACCTGGGCGACATCGTTGGTGCCGAAGGGTATCTGTTCAGAACGAAAACCGGTGAGCTTTCGATCCATGTGAACGCAATTCGCCTGATCACCAAATCGATACGGCCGATGCCGGAAAAATTCCATGGCCTCACCGATACCGAGCAGCGCTATCGCATGCGCTACGTCGATTTGATGGTCCATCCGGAAGTGCGCAACACGTTTATCGTGCGCTCGAAGATCGTTCAGACAATGCGTGAATTCATGGTGAGCCATGGCTATCTCGAAGTCGAAACGCCGATGATGCATCCCATCCCCGGCGGTGCAGCAGCGCGGCCATTCAAGACGCACCACAATGCTCTGGACATGGAGTTGTATCTGCGCATTGCGCCTGAGCTTTATTTGAAACGTCTCGTGGTGGGCGGTTTTGAGCGCGTGTTCGAGATCAATCGCAATTTCAGGAACGAAGGCATTTCGGTTCGGCACAACCCTGAATTTACGATGATGGAGTTCTACATTGCCTGGCGCGATTACCTGCATCTGATGCAGTTTACCGAAGACATGTTTCGCGATATCGCCACGAAAGTACTGGGCAAGACCCTGGTTGACTATCAAGGGCTGGAAATCGATTTCGGCAAGCCGTTTGATCGCTTGACGATGGTGGAAGCCGTGAAAAAATATGCGCCCGATTTGGCAGGCATCGATTTCAATGATGCGGCCACATTGCTTAAGCACATCCGTGCAAATGGCGAAAACGCGAAAGAAACAGATACGATCGGCACCTTACAGTTGAAGCTGTTTGAAGCGGCAGCCGAATCTAAACTGATTCAACCCACGTTTATTGTGTCCTACCCTGCTGAAACATCGCCGCTATCACGTCGTAACGACGACAATCCGGCGGTGTGTGATCGCTTTGAATTGTTTATCGCGGGACGAGAGATCGCCAACGGCTTCTCGGAGCTGAACGACCCGGAAGACCAGGCCGAGCGTTTCATGGATCAGGTCCGCCAGAAAGACGCCGGTGATGCGGAAGCGATGCACTACGACGCCGACTACGTCCGGGCACTGGAATACGGCTTGCCGCCTACTGCCGGCGAAGGTATTGGCATTGATCGCCTTGTAATGCTGTTGACTGATAGCGCGTCGATTCGCGATGTGATCCTGTTCCCACAAATGCGCAATGGCGACTTGTAAACGCGGCGGCGGCGTTCCGCGTTAGTATGCGTGGATCACACGGGCTTTATCGAAAGGAAACCGTCATGAAATTTCTAAAAACAGTTCTGCTTGGTTCTGCGCTCGCGCTCTCGTTGGCTGGCACTGGTGCTTACGCAAAATGCGATAACTGCGGCAGCGTTACCGATATGAAGAAGGTGGAAATCAAGGGAGAAGGCACCGGTCTGGGTGCCGTTGCCGGCGGTGTTCTTGGCGGCGTATTGGGCCACCAGGTCGGCGCAGGACGTGGCAAGGATGTCGCTACCGTTGCAGGCGCGGCAGGCGGCGCTTACGCTGGCCACCAAGTTGAAAAAAACGCCAAATCGAAAACCCAATATCAAGTCATTGTGAAGCTGGAGACGGGCGAGTCACGTACGTTCACGTACAACGAAGCGACCCAGTACAAGATCGGCGACAAAATAAAAGTGGCTAACGGCAAACTGCAACGACAGTAAAAACTTGACTGGCCTCAGAGCCCGCATTGAGCGGGCTTTTTTATTGCAGCAGCTATTGCTGCCGTCGCCAGCAATCACCAAGCGCAGCGCGGTCTGCAGACGGAAAAGGCTCCGAAATGCGCGCCAAATGGCGATCTGCGGTGTGGGGAACTTCCAATAACCCCCGTTCGCGCTGAGGTATCGAAGCGCCGTTAACGTAAGCTATTGCTTCAGCAAGATATGCGTTGCCCTTCGATACCTCAGGGCGAACGGATGACAGGTTTTGAGAAGCTCCCTGTGCGATGCCACGATCGCTTCAAACTCGCTCCAAGGCCACATGAGGCACGGGAGGAAGTCTGACTGAGATTGAATCGCCTGAGCGAACGATGCCGCCTCCAAGAACGACGCTCATTACACCGGCCTTTCGCACCAGCTTGCCGTCTGCTGTGCGGTCAAGTACGGCCGACATGAGGCCCGATTGAAAGGTATCCAGTTGCGCGCATGGATTGCGTAGTCCTGTGAGCTTCAATACTACCGTTTCTCCCAACATCAGCTCGGTATCGCAAGGCAGCGACAACAGGTCGATGCCGGTCGTAGTGATGTTTTCGCCCAGCGCTCCCGGCGATATACGAAATCCCTTCATCGCGAGTTCATCAAACAGTTCGGCTTGAATGAGGTGAACCTGCCTTAGATTTGGCTGAGAAGGATCCCTTGCGACGCGAGATCGATGCTTGACGGTAACGCCGCAGTGCGCATCTCCTTCGACGCCCTGCCCGACCAGCAAAACAATATGTGACCGCACGGGTTTGCCGAATTCATGTGTGTTATTTGCGCTTACCGAAGTGACCTTTGCTCGCATTGGTGTTTGCGGGTTGGCGTGTTAACTACCTGCTGCGATTGCGCAGACCTCAAACCTGTACTCCTGTACGAAACATCGTAGACTTCGCTCAGTCTGCGGAGACGGGCCAGTCAGACAACTGACGGCGATCAAATCAACTCGGCAACCAAGTCGTGTTCTTCAGCCGCGACGACTCTGGCGCGCAGGAACCCGCCTGGTTGCAGGCTCTTGCTGACTCCCGTCACGTACACCAGACCATCGATTTCCGGCGCATCCGCTTTTGAACGGCCGACCGCGACGCGCGCGCCTTTTTTCCCCTCGGCGAGTCTGTCGACGAGAACTTCAATTTCTTTTCCGACCTTGGCTTGCAATCGCTGCTTGCTGATTTTTGTCTGGTGCGCCATGAATCGTGCCTGGCGTTCCTCGCGCAGCTCTGCAG
>JAJAYN010000553.1 GCA_026786225.1 Burkholderiales bacterium
AAAGTTGAATAAATTTTCCGACTTTCGACACGCCGCCCTCAACCAGGGGCACGCGCCAGATCGCGTTGTCGCGCGTCATCGCCACAAACAGGAAATTTTCATCCGGGCTCAACACCAGGCCATTCGGGCTGGCCGCATTGTTTAGCAGTTGTTGCAGCGTGCCATCAGCTTTTAGCCGATATACGCAGCCCGAAGGGTCATGCAGACCGCTCTGGCCCTGATCGGTGAAATAGAGATCGCCATTCTTTGCAAATGTGAGGTCATTGACCCCCTGAAACCGCTGTGAAATGTAATGCGTCACCAGCGGTGAAATACGCCGCGAATCGACATCGAGCGAGAGCAGACCGTGGCGATAGTCCGCGATGATCAGTCGTCCATCGGTATGGAATTTGAGGCCGTTCGGCCAGCCGTCGTATTTGATGATCAGATCCCATTCACCCGTTGGCGTGATGCGAAAAATGCGTCCAAACGGAATGTCGGTCACCCACAAATTGCCGAACGCGTCGAAGCAGGGACCTTCGAGAAAGCTATGTATGTCCTTGCCATGCAGATTCGCCACCACCCATGGGTTGTGCGCACCGGACTCGTACAAATAATTCGGCAGCTCGAATGCGGTTTCAGTCGTCAGAGACAGTGGTGCGTTGAACATGGATTGCCGGATGTCAGGAGGATGTTGCCATTATGCGACAAACCCTGCGTGCCGCGAACCGACGCGAGGCACTTGGCCCGGTAGACATACGCCTATTCCGTCCGTAGACTGCAATGAAGGTATCGAATCCGTTTGCGCAATTGAGCCAAAATGTGTGCCGACAGCAAAAGGAAGCATGTGTTTTTTTGCGCCTTTTTTAATGCTGTAGATAAATACAACGAACCGTCTGAGAACCGCGCCTGTCAATGGTTTCAAGGCAGCTGTTGCCGGAGTGTTAGACACCATCCGGAATGTTAGACGGCGTTTTCGGTGTCTATAGCTAGGCCCCTGGAGAGAACACCATGTCCTCACTCCGCCCGATGACAGAGTCCGAGTACGTAGTTTGGAAAGCCGAGACAGTGCCGGCTTACGCTGCGGGCAAAGTAGCATCCGGACAATGGTCAAAAGACGAATCGCTCGACCTGTCACACAAGGAGTACCAGGAACTTCTTCCTGACGGCCTGAACACCAAAGACAACTACCTCTTCTCGATCTTGGACTCAGAGGCAATGCAAGTTGGAATCCTCTGGTTCGCAATCAAGACGAAGTTCGCCGCCAAGATCGCTTTCGTGTTCGATGTGAGCGTCCGCCCGGACCGCCAGCGTGAAGGCCACGCTCATCGCGCCTTCATTTCTCTGGAGGAAGAAGTCAAACGATTGGGCCTCTCTGGTATCGCACTACACGTCTTCGGGAATAACACGAGCGCTCAAGCGCTGTACGCCAAGCTTGGCTTTCATCCAACTAACATCAGTCTGTACAAAGCGGTAGGTGAAACAGGTGCCGAACCCTTCCATCGAGCGGACTCGCACCGGCAGGACGCGTAATGCCCTCATTTCATTCTGGGCCTTAAGCGCCCTGCCGGCGCGAGCCGCTCATGTCAATCGTTCGGCCTCATAGCAAACGGCCCTTCGAATTGCGGCATATTACACGGTTCTTTTCGCAATCCACGCTTGCGTGGTGATGTTGCCCGCAGTATCATTCTACAAGATGAATACTGCTACAAAGATGCTGCGGGCTATGCGCAGCAATCCGCTCGATTGGGATCTCGCGCATCTTCAGACAGTCGCCCGTCAGAACGATGTCTACTGGCGGCACGAGGGAACGAGTCATTGCGTTTTTGTACGCAATGACGGCAAAACACTTTCCGTTCCAGCGCGTCGCCCCATCAAGCCGATCTACGTCAAGAAATTTCTGGAACTCATTGAAGGAGGCTAAAACATGAGCAAACGTATTGACTATCCATTCGAGATTCGTCCGCTTTCGCCTGAGGAAGGCGGTGGCTTTCTCATTTCGTACCCTGATTTTTCGGATTGCCTGTCTGACGGTGAATCCGTTGAAGAAGCGTTAACGAACGGGAAGGATGCATTGAAATCCACGATCGCCGCGCTTAAGGCAAAGGAATTACCCGTTCCCGCGCCGAACAGTGGTGGTGTCGCCTCAGGGAAGTTCGTCGCTCGCGTCCCAAAGACGGTGCATGCACGGTTGGCTATTCGCGCAAAGGCGGAGGGCGTCTCGCTCAATACTTTGGTCTTGACCTTCATCGCTGAGGGCCTTGGTCGTAAAGAGCGGCGCGCATAGCTTGGCACTGAGGCCGAACAACACGCTGCAAAGGACGCGCGCCAGCGGGCATCGCGTATTCGGTCATCATCCATGGCGCGCCTTTGAACGCAGACGTAACTGCTTTGGAGAAACCTGACATTACTGCTTCGCGAACCCGACGCGCCCTCACATATGGCTTGGCAGCCAGGTAATGATGCCGGGAAAGAGATATACCAGCAGCACCGCAAGCACCATCAGACAGAAAAACGGCAGTGCGACCCTGGCGATGTAAGTGATTTCGCGCTTGGTCATTCCCTGCAGGACAAACAGGTTGAAGCCGACCGGCGGCGTGATCTGCGCCATCTCCACCACCAACACGATGAATATGCCGAACCAGATCGCATCGATCCCCGCCTTCTGGATTGTCGGCAGAATGATGCCCATGGTCAACACCACCATCGAAATGCCATCGAGGAAGCAGCCCAGTACGACGTAGAAAATCATCAAGCCAAATAGCAGCCAGAACGGTGTCAGTCCCAATCCACCAATCCATTCGGCAAGATGGCGCGGCAGACCGATATAGCCCATTGCCAGCGTGAGGAAAGCGGCACCGGCGAGAATCAGCGCGATCATGCAATACAGGCGCGTTGCACCCATCAGACTGTCTTTGAACGTCTGCCAGCTCATTGCCCCTTGTACGGTCGCGAGTACCAAAGCGCCGACGACACCCAATGCGGCAGCTTCGGTGGCGGTGGCGATGCCGACGTAGATCGAGCCCAGCACCAGACAAATCAGCAATACCACGGTAATCAGGTGGCGTGACTCGTGAATTTTTTCACCAAAGCTCAGAAGAGCGTCCGGCTGTGGAATTTTTTCAGGATTCAGCAGTGCCCAAATGATCACGTAGCCCATGAACAGGCTGGCCAGCATCAGGCCCGGGACTACACCCGCGATGAACAGCTTGGTGATCGATGTATCCGATGACACGCCATAAACAATCATGATGATCGACGGCGGAATCAGCAATCCCAGCGTGCCCGCACCGGCCAATGA
>JAJAYN010000554.1 GCA_026786225.1 Burkholderiales bacterium
CGGGTGAAGTGCTGGTCGGCACCGAACTCGCGCGCGACCTGGGGGCCAACGTTGGCGACCGCATCACAATTTCAAATGGCAGCGCGGGAGCCAATGATGGGGATCGTTTCCAGATTGTCGGTACGCTTGATCTGGGTAACCGCGATCTGAGCCGCCGCGCGGTGTATCTGCCGCTGCACGTGGCGCAGAGCTTTCTCGGCCTGCCCGGTGGTGTGACCTCGATTGATTTGCGCGTTCGCGACGTGTTCGATGCCGAGGCCATCGCCAGAAACGTATCGCGAGTGACCCCGCTGACGGTCGAGAGCTGGATGAGCAGCAACAGCCAACTGTTGAGCGCGCTCAACGCGCAGTCAGCCTCGACCGCCACCATTCGCGTCTTCGTATCCATCGTGGTGATGCTGGGGATCGCCAGCGTACTGGTGGTTGCTGTCGTGCAAAAGACCCGGGAGATCGGCATCCTGCGGGCCATGGGTGCCTCACGCGGGCAGATGATGCGGGTGTTTCTGTTGCAGGGATCGCTGGTGGGCCTGGTGGGCTCGATACTAGGCGCGCTCTTGTCGATGTTGATGGCGTTTCTGTTTTCCACGCTGGTGCGCGGCGCCGATGGCAACGCGCTATTCCCTATCGTCGTAACGTGGCCGCTATTGCTCGTCGCTTGCATCACGGCCAGCATTTGCGGCGTGCTCGCCGCGATTGCCCCAGCCCGGCGCGCAGCGCGGCTGGACCCTGCGCTGGCGATGCGGGCATGACAGCGCCGCCCGGGAATGTATTGCGGCTTGCAGGCATCCACAAGTCATACAACATCGGTAAGCCCGTCGAAGCGGAAATTCTGCACGGCATTGATTTGACCGTTGCCAATGGCGAATTCACCGCGCTGATCGGGCCGTCTGGCTCTGGCAAAAGCACGTTGCTCAATATCATCGGATTGCTCGAAGCGCCAACCGCCGGTACCGTCGAAATTGCCGGTAAAGCGGTGAGTTACAACGACGACGACAATCTGACGCGACTGCGAGCGGCGAGCCTCGGTTTCGTGTTCCAGTTTCATCACCTGTTACCGGCCTTCAGCGCGCTGGAAAATGTGCTGATGCCGCAGTTGGTCAACGGTCAGGGCAGCACCGCCGAAACGCGCGCGCATGCGCTGGCGTTGTTGGCGTCCGTCGGCCTCGCGGACGCTGAAAACAAGAAGCCGTCGGAACTCTCGGGTGGCATGCAGCAGCGCGTCGCCATCGCCCGTGCACTGTCGATGAAGCCCGCGCTGGTGCTGGCCGATGAGCCGACGGGCAATCTCGACACCAAAACAGCGGCAGACATTTTTGTCATGCTGCGCAAATTCAATCAGGATTTTGGCACCTCATTTCTGATCGTGACCCATGACGCGCATCTGGCCGGCACCTGTGATCGTCAGGTCACGCTTGCCGACGGACAGATTGTTGCGGATAAACGCGGCGCTTGAGGCGCAGACAAGAGGAAGATAAAAGGGTTAGTGTGATTTGTTTCGTCGTCCTGCAAAACAAAACACACCCCGTTTTGATTCCACTCGCGCACCGCAACGAACTGCTTATTGCCGAACATGACGCAGCCCGATGCGAGGATAATCGAGACACTCAACCCGCCAAATGTCCCTCACCGCCTACATCACACATCCGTCCTTTCTCAAACACGAGATGGGCGAGGGTCATCCGGAATGTCCTTCGCGCCTGGACGCGATCAATGATCACCTGCTGACGCAAGGCTATCTCGATTTTCTGGTGCCGTATACCGCACCGGAAGCCACCCGGGAACAATTATTGCGCGCGCATACCGCGCATTACCTCGCGGAAATCGAGAATCTCGCGCCAGCCACCGGCTATCAACAAGTGGACCCCGACACGCGCATGAATCCGGATTCGCTGACGGCCGCCCGCCACGCAGCGGGTGCTACGGTACAAGCCACGGACCTGATCATGTCGGGCCAGGTGACGCGTGCTTTCTGTGCTGTGCGTCCGCCCGGCCACCACGCCGAGCGCGATGCGGCGATGGGCTTCTGTTTTTTCAATAATGTTGCCGTCGGCATTCGGCACGCGCAGCGGCATCACGGCATTTCCCGCGTGGCGCTGGTCGACTTCGATGTGCATCATGGCAACGGCAGCGAAGATATTTTGGCAGGTGATGAACAGGTGCTGATGGTATCGACGTTTCAGCATCCGCTCTATCCGTATCTGGGCGAAATTCCCAAGGGCGCCAATATGGTGAACGTGCCACTGGCGCCACGCACCTATGGCGACGCAATGAGGAAAGTCGTGGATGAGCGCTGGTTACCGGCGCTGGACGCATTTCGTCCAGAGATCATGTTCATCTCTGCCGGTTTCGACGCGCACCGCGACGACGACATGGGTAACCTCGGCTGGGTGGAAGCCGACTATGCGTGGATGACGGCACGGCTGGTCGAAGTAGCCGAACGGCATGCGCAAGGTCGAATTGTTTCGGTACTTGAAGGCGGCTATGCGTTACCGGCATTAGCGCGTAGCGTGGGTGCGCATGTCGGCGTCATGCTGGGTGCGATTGACGCCTGAGAGCAGATTGACCTGTGAACCCCCACTACCTCGCCCCGCTTTTCGATCCGAAATCGCTGCTCGTCTATCTACCCGCAGCCGGCGTGTCGTCGATTGCGGATTTGCTGAGAGCCTCGCTGGCCGAAAGCGCCTTCAGCGGTGAGATGACGTGGCTCGAACTTGCCGATGGATTTCCCGCCCTCACCGGAACGCCGCGCGCGAGCCTTGCACTCATCGCTGTTCCGGGCACCGGCGCGGTGCAGGCACTTGAACACGCCGCCGCTGCGCGGGTGCGTACGGCGATTCTCTACGAGCCAGATGAAACCCACATCGCCGAATTGGCGGCGGTTGCGACGAAGCACGGCATTCACCTGCTGGGCCCCGGTTCATCGGGTTTGCAGCGTCCGCATCTAAAGCTAAATGCCTGCATCGCCGGAACGCTGCAACGCGCAGGCAGCTTGGCACTGGTCTCGCAGTCGGGGGCATTGACGGCGGCCATGCTCGACTGGGCCGAGTCAAACGGGGTACGGTTCTCGGCGGTGGTCGCCACCGGTCGCTCGGCGGTACTTGATCTGGCCGATATTCTCGATTTCCTCGCGCAGGATGGTCGCACCCAAAGCATCATCGTCTACATGGAGGGCATTCGTAGCGCGCGTCGTTTCATGAGCGCATTGCGCGCCGCATCGCGGGCAAAGCCGGTGATCGTACTCAAGGCCGGGCGCCGCGATCGCGGTCGGCATGCGGCGCTGACCCACTCAGGTACGATGGTCGGTGGCGACGATGTGTTCGATGCCGCCTTAAAGCGCGCCGGTGCCGTACGCGTCGACAGTTTCGTACAACTTTTTTCGGCGGCCAAATGCCTGGCAGGGCGCTATCGGCCAACCGGCAACCGCCTCGGCGTGATCGGCAACGGTGGCGGACCTGGCGTGCTGGCTGCAGACCATGCATTTTTGCGCGGCATCGATATTCCGTCTCTGTCAATCGCGACGGTGGCGCAAATGAGAACGAAGTTGCCGCTTGCGCCGTCCTTGGAAAACCCGGTCGATATCGGCGAGCACGCCACGGCGGAAGATTTTGTCGCGGCGGTGGAAACATTGGCGGCCTCGCCTGACGTTGATGGTGTGTTAGTGGTGATGACGCCGAAGCCGGGAATCGATACCGAGGCCATCGCGCGCGCGGCCACCGCCGCGCTGCCCGCCGTAAGGAAACCGCTCATTGGCTGCTGGATGGGCGAGACCCGCCTGCGAGAGACGCGCCTGCGGGTCAGTGAAGCAGGGTTGCCGGTCTTCCGCCTCCCTGAGGCTGCCGTGGATGCGTTTGCGAATATCGCCGCCTTCTACCGCAATCAACAAAACCTGATGCAGACACCGCCGCCACTGAATGTCGGCGGCGCAGAAGACGCGCCGGATGTGGCGCGCGCACGCGCTCTGTTTGATGCTGTGCTGGCGGCGGGCCGTGAAGTGCTCACCGAAACCGAGTCGAAAGAACTGCTGAGCGCGTTTCGAATTCCCGTCACGCCCACTGAAGTTGCAAAGTCTGCTGATGAGGCTGTGGCGATCGCGCAACGATTCGGTTTTCCGGTGGTGATCAAGGTCAGTTCAAGGGACATCGCCCACAAGTCGGACGTCGGCGGTGTGATGCTGAATGTGCGCACGCCGCAGCAGGTGCGCACCGTTTTCACGGACATGACCGAAGAAGCTGCCCGGCGCGCGCCGGACGCGAAGATTGAAGGCGTGTCAGTTCAGCCGATGGTGGTCAAGCGCCACGGACGAGAGCTTTATGTGGGAATGGCCACCGATGAATTGTTCGGGCCGGTGATTTCGTTCGGCGCGGGCGGCACCCTGATTGAAGTGATCGACGACCGCACGGTGGCACTCCCGCCGATTAACCTGTTCCTGGCGCGGCGCATGATCGAGCGGGCGCGCTCCGCCGCCGTGCTTAGTGAATGGCGAGGCATGCCAAAGATTCAGATCGAAGCGCTGGAATATCTGCTGCTGCGCGTCTCGGAAATGATCTGCGAGATTCCCCAGTTGCGGGAGCTCGACATCAATCCGGTGATTATCGATGAGTTCGGCGCTGCGGTCGTGGACGCACGCGCCGTCGTACGAAAAGTGACAAGCGATACGCCTTACGCGCATCTCGCCATCCTGCCCTATCCCAATAAACTGGCCCGGGAATTCGCTACCCGCAGCGGCGTCCATTGCGAGCTGCGCGCGATTCGACCCGAGGACGCCGACGCCTTGCAGCGGTTTGTCCGCGAGCTATCGGAAGAGTCTCGCTATTTTCGGTTCCTGTCGACGATGGCCGAACTTTCGCCGACGATGCTGGCGCGCTTTACGCAGGTCGACTACGACCGCGAGATGGCAATTGTCGCCGTGGTTCCAGAAGCACATGGACATGAACGCATCATCGGCGTCGCACGCTATCTGCTCAATCCCGATGCCGTCACGGCCGAATTTGCACTGGCGGTGGCTGACGAATTTCAAGGCCAGGGTATCGGCTCGGCATTGATGAAGCGCATTGCCACGATTGCGCGCGATCGCGGGCTCAAAGCGGTGATTGGCCTGGTGCTCGGTAACAATCGCGACATGCTGGGGTTGATGCAAAGCCTGGGATTTGTCGAGGAGGTCGATCCTGATGATGCGGAGTTGCGACGGGTGGTAATGCAGCTTTAGGAAGCGCGTACGCTGAGTCGCGCTGCCTTTACCATTGGCACAGTTGGCGCATGCAGTTTCCTGCGTCCGTAATCGTTACGGCGTTGCCTGGAAACCAAATGACACCGACCCTTGGCGTGCAAATCAGCCGACGCTGTGTGAAAACTCATCAAGAGACTTTCGGAAGAAAATTTTGGCCTCTCGGAACGAGCGGGTACTGAAATGCAGTGCCTAAAACATTAAAGGTGGATATCAACAACTCGCATTTTGATACTAGCGCAAAGATCCGCATCCACACTGGTTGGCCTGTTTCCAGCAAAATCGTGAGTTCGCATGCGGCAACATCGACCAGCCGCTTGTTTTTGACAAATAATCAGGACACCCATGGATAAAGACGAACGCTGCTGCGGAAGCGGCGCCTGCATCATCAATGGCACCGGACTGTGCTGGTGTGGCCACCAGTGGAACGGCACCACCATGTGCCACCCCGAGACCACTGAGGCCCCCGAGGCCCCAAAACCAACAACACAGCCACTTCAATCGGATGCCGCGCAAAGAGAAACGCCTTGAGCATCCCGACCAATGAAGCCTTGCCCGTGCCGCACGGCGCGGCCCGTTTGGGCTACGCGGGATTGCTGCCTTTTGTTGCCTTGGCACTGGCTGCGTGGGTGGCACCCTCGGCCTACCGTGCGCAGGCAGCCCATGCCCTGTTGGCATATGGCGCCACCATTGCCAGCTTTTTGGGCGCAATTCATTGGGGCCTTGCAATGAGAGAACAATCTACGCAGCAGCCCGGCGCGTTTGTGTGGGGCGTGATCCCCAGCCTGGTAGCCTGGGTGGCACTGCTGCTGCCGCTCTCCCAGGGGCTGGTAACGCTGGCGTTGCTGCTTGGCATCTGCCTGGCGGTGGACCGGCGCAGCTACCCGGCTCATGGGCTCGAGAAATGGCTCACGATGCGGCTGCAGCTCACTGTGGTCGCTGCCGTTTGCCTAATTGCTGGGAGTTTGGCGGCGTGATTCAATTTTTTTCAGCCGCGATTCGGAAACTTTAGCCAATCGCCCACCAACCTGGTTGGCAAAGGAGACGCATCCAATGCACTTAAACCTAGAATCCTCAGTTGACCGCTTAACTTGACCAATAGGCACTTAATATGTTTGAGGATTGCCGCGTTCTGGTCGTTCACCATTTGGGTGACAACGCTACGGGTGTGATTGCACGCTTTTGCAGCTCCCTGGCAGCGTTGCTCCTCCTAGCAGGGTGAAGCCTGCTTCGTCGTCGCGCCTTGCCAGAAAG
>JAJAYN010000555.1 GCA_026786225.1 Burkholderiales bacterium
ATCCACATTGCCATTAATGTTGCTCGGTGCACACGGCACCGTATCAGTAACGGCAAACGTCGCGCCACGACTGATGCGCGAAATGTGCGCTGCAGCCTTAAAGGGCGATCACGCCAAAGCTATCGAAATCAATAATCGCCTGCTTGGGTTGCATAACCAATTGTTTCTGGAGTCCAATCCCATCCCGGTGAAGTGGGCGCTCCATCATATGGGGCTCATCGATTCTGGTATTCGCCTGCCACTCACACCGTTTGACGCAAAATTTCATGGTCTCCTGCTGGGGGCCATGCAAGCGGCAGGCATCCACGAAAAGTTAAAGGAAGTAGCATAAATGATGTCAAAACGTAACCTGTTTGTCGCTGTAGCTGCGCCACTGGCCGCTGTTTATCTCACTGCATGTGGATCGTTCGGAACTTCTGGAAAAAGTACTGACTATCGTTCTCAGGGGGGCAAAATTCCATCGTTGGAAGTGCCGCCCGATCTTACTTCGCCAGTTGTTGATGATCGGTTTGTGATCCCTGATTCCAAGGCAACCACATTCTCAACCTACAATCGTGATCGTGGCGTTGTTTCCACCACGGGCACAGCAGTATTGCCGCTGGTTAATGGTGCCCGTATTGAACGTTCAGGCGAGCAGCGCTGGCTGGTGGTCAAAACCTCACCCGACAAAGCGTGGCCGGTAATCAAGGAGTTTTGGACCGGCACGGGCTTCATCTTGAAACGTGAAAGTCCGGAAGTCGGCATTATGGAAACTGACTGGGCGGAAAACCGCGCAAAAATTCCTATGGATTTCATACGCAGTGCCGTTGGCAGAGTACTCGACGGTTTATATGATTCCGGCTACCGTGATAAATTCCGTACGAGGCTTGAGCCGGGCACCGAGGCAGGCACGACGGACGTTTATATTAGTCACCGTGGTTTGGAAGAGATTTATACCAACGCAGACAAGAGCAGCACTGGTTGGCAACCGCGTCAGCCTGACAAGGAGCTTGAAGCCGAGATGTTGGCTCGGCTGATGGCAAAGTTTGGAATTTCTGTGGCCTCTGACAAGGCGAATACCGTGGCAACGACCGGATCTGTCACCGTTGCACGAGCTTTTTACACGCCCGATAGTAGCGCATCGCTGAAGGTAAATGAGCCATTTGACAGGGCTTGGCGTCGCGTCGGACTTGCATTGGACCGCATTGGATTCACCGTCGAGGACCGCGACCGCTCAAAAGGGCTTTTCTTTGTTCGCTATATCGATCCCGATGCTGAAGCGAAGGCAAGCGGTGGCCAGAAGGGCTTCCTTGACAAGCTGGCCTTTTGGCGCAAGGATGACCCTGCTTCGAAGCCGCAATACCGAATTTATGTTGCGGAAACGGCTGGCATTTCAGATGTCGTGGTACAAGGGGCAGACGGGAAGCCTGAGAACTCGAGTACATCAAAGCGCATACTAAGTTTGCTCTTGGAGCAACTCAGATGAGCCCTAGGCGCTAGTTGAAGTGCATTCTGTTCACATGCGCTGCTGCATTCAGGTTCACGCCCATTTGCGTGGCGATTGAGTATGCGTTTTTCGTCCCTGGGCAGCGGCAGCGAAGGTAATTCGCTGATTGTGCAGGTCGGGGTCACGGCGATAATGATGGACTGCGGATTTGGCCTCGCGACAACCGAGGCAAAATTGGCGCGTGCTGGATTGGTGCCCGCAAACATCGCTGCAATACTGGTTACTCACGAACATTCTGATCATATTGGAGGCGTCGCGCGATTCGCGCGAAAGCATAAGGTTCCTGTATGGTTAACGCATGGCACGGCGAAGCTCTTTAACCAAGGCTCATTGCCCAAAGCCCTGATTAATTTTGTAGATCCCCATGAAGCATTCTCAGTGGGCGATGTGCACGTGACGCCGTATTTTGTTCCGCACGATGCGCTGGAGCCGGTTCAGTATGTCTTTTCTGATGGCAGCGCTCGGCTCGGTGTGCTGACTGATACTGGATCCATCACGGCGCATATTGAAGCCACACTGTCTGGTTGCGATGCACTTGTGCTCGAATGTAACCATGACATTGACATGCTGATGAAAGGCCCCTATCCCGCAAGTCTAAAGCGACGCGTGGCGGGCAAGTACGGTCACCTTGATAATGTCACTGCAGCGTCACTTTTGGCAAAGCTAGACTGTTCCCGGCTTAAGCATGTAATCGCTGCGCATTTATCGCAGAGAAATAACCTGCCGCGTTTGGCGACAGCGGCGTTGGCGGGTGCGCTAGGGTGCGCTCAAGGCTGGATTGGAATTGCGGAACAAGAGAGCGGTTTTGCGTGGAGAGAAATCTAAATAACGTTGGTTTAGCCCATGCCCGCTGCCCAAACAACAAAAAAGCCGACAATCAGTCGGCTTTTTTGTTGGGCAACGAAGAAAAAATTACTTCTTTGGCGCTGCGTCTTTTGCGGCAGGGGCCGGAGCAACAGCCTTCGCAGCCTCAACTGTTTTGCTAGCAGCGTCTTTCGCAGCTTCGACTGTTTTGCCAGCGGCGTCCTTAGCGGCTTCAACTGTTTTGCCAGCAGCGTCTTTGGCAGCGTCAACCGTTTTGGCAGCAGCTTCTTTTGATGCATCAACAGTTGCAGCAGCGGCTGCTTTGGCAGCGTCAACTGCAGGGGCAGTAGGAGCAACCATTTCGACTTTGGGCGTGGCTGGAGCAACTTTAGGTTCTTCTTTGCCACAAGCGGCCAGGCCGATTGCGACGATTGCAGCAGTGAGGATTGACTTATTCATGTGATTCCCTTGGAGAAAAATTTGATCAAATTTTTTTTATCAGTTCATATAACCTTGCGGCAGCTATGTGTGTCATGCATTTCGATGACAAACCCCAGATGCCGCACCGTTATTTAGGCCGACCCGGGATTATAGCAGATGCATGGTGCAGCGCACAAATTAACATATCTACAAGCCAAGCCGACTGCCCGTAACCGCCAATTCGCTTTGTTCCCAAATTTCCTCAAATCGATCAAGAAGCGGGCGCGTATCGGTCGCATCGTGCAGCGTAAGCACCGACCGCGGATGGTCAACATGCAACTTTCGCCAAAAGTGGGCTTCGTCGGCAATTATCATTGAGTCACGCGCTTCCGAAGCCCGCCCTGATGTTCGGTGGATCTGTATTTGCCCGGAGAATTGCGTAAGCAGATCCATCAGGCGTGGGAGCTCACTTTCGATGCCACGGGTGTCGTGAAGCGCAATGCGTAGTTTGTGATCGCGGCCAGCCAACAACAAATTTCTCAACAATTCAATTCGCGCCGGTTTGCCCAGGTCGCGCTCCTTCAGTAGCTTCGGGTCCGCATCGAATATTCGGATTTCGCGCCGCGCCATTTGCAGCACGTCAGCAATTGCGCCGCGTGCATCGCTTCGGGTTTCCATCAGGCGATAGATTTTTGGGGGTGCGTTGGTTTCACTCATACTGTCTCCTGCCTTGTCAGCTTGGTTGCGAGCGCGGACGTCTACCTTTAGACGCGTGCAATCGAGAGAACACCATCCATGTAGGACTGGTAAAGGAACGCCAGTACTGGTTTTGATTTGCTTCTCGCAATGCTTGACGCTGAAAGCGTACGTCGATCCGCCAGCGCACGGAGATTTGTTCGAACGCTGCCCGTCATCGCGAAAGCCTGTCCATTAATAAAAACGTGCTCTTTGTCATACAG
>JAJAYN010000556.1 GCA_026786225.1 Burkholderiales bacterium
CCTGACCCGCCATCGCCAGCCCAGCCGCTTGCAGATTGATCCAGCCGTTCAAATGCCTCTTGACGCGACGCGAACTCAAAACGATCGGTCACCATGTTTACGCTGACGGCACCCAGAAGCAGCGCAAGAATGAACGCCCAGGCTCGCCAAAGTGTGGCGATATTTGACGCAAACAACAGAACAAGAACGCAAGGCAACATGATCATCACAAGCCAAAGCCTGATACCGCCTGTAATGAAAATGCCAATCAAAACCAATAACAATGCGCCGATCTCTGGCCGCTTATAAAATTTGGCCCCACCGAGAAAGAAAATTCCAATTCCGAGCAACGCCAATGGCTCTTTACCGATCACTGACGACCAAAAACAAATTGACGGAAACAGGCAAAGCCCTATCAACCAGCTTATCTTTTGTTTTCCGGTAATGGCGACAAGAGATCGATAAAAACAATAGATTCCTGCCAACCCGATCAGTGAAAATACTTCTTTGACCACGTGATAGCCACCCGGCAACACTTTAAGTAACACTGCACAAATCATCGTGACCAGTTCAGTGCCATCACCAAACACCACTGTGTCTTGGCTAAACGGGTAATCCTGGGCATTGTAGAAGTATGAGTACGCATCGAGAAAATAGTAATAGGACTCGTACCAAAGCATCGCCACCAGAGAAACAAATGATTTTGCGAGCCACCCTATCATCAAAGCGAGCCGCTCTTCACTCAACAATGGCAGCCAAAACAAACCAACGAGGACTGCGATTGAAAACGTGCTTGCCCAAATGTAGTCCGACTCGACATCCAATGATGGGATATTGATTCCCAGTTCATCAGGGAGGCCCAACAGCAACACGGCCAGCACAGAGAAGAACAATAGGCCACAAAAAATCAGCACCCATCCGGTCAGTGTTGAATTTGCCAGCGAAGGCGAACGAAGATTAAATGTGTGATCCACTGCGGTTGGCCCCTGAACTTAAAAGTGACAGTACTATTTTCTCTATGCGCAGGGCCAATCTCTCTTTACTAAAGTTGTCGAGAATGTTCTGGCGCAACGCGGCTGGATCCGGCGGGGTATCCAGTGCGCGCACGACTGCGCACTTGAGGCTATTCGGGTCACGAGGAACGGCAATAAATTGCTCGTTATTCAAAATGAGTCGCGCCTCCCCTACGTCTGTTGAGACGCATTGCACGCCACAAGCCATCGCTTCAGCAAGCACATTGGGAAATCCTTCCGTGGTCGATGACAATACCAGTAGATCGAGCGCGGAATAAACCGCAGCCATATCCGCGCGGGCTCCGACCCAGGTGATGTTTTCTCCGATGCCGAGCAAGGTAGCGAACGCGACAAGTTCAGCTTGATATTTACTGTCACCCGACCCAACGATCGCAAAATGTACCTTTCTGCCCGTATCCACGAGTAGTTTTGCCATTCTCAGGAACGTCACATGATCTTTGCGAACATCCAATCGAGCAACGATGCCAATAAGCGAAATTTGCTGATTCAACTTCCATTCGAGTCGTAGTCTTGCGCGCCCCGCAGGGTCTGGCTTAAATGAAGCTGCGTCAATTCCGTTTGGAACAAAAACAAGACGTGGCGTATCCGCCTTACCGTCCGCAAGTACGTGCATTGCAGCATGCGAGTTTGCAATCAACAGGTCCGGCGAATTTTTCAATTTCAACTCGAGCCAGAACGCAACACGCGTCCAAAATTCCTTGTAGTCTGCCGACCGCGCGCTATTGCGAATGCCCCAAATCAAGATCACATTCGGAAACAGTAATTTCAGGAATGCGCCCACAATATTGGGCACGCTTAGGAAGCAGTAAATTACATCGGGATTCAGTTCTCTCATGGCCTTGAAGGCGCGAAACAAAAAGCGAAACACCTCCCATCGACCACGCTTCTTGAGTCCAACAGTCAGAATTTTTTCGTCCTCCAGTTTAGCCAGATACTCGCCTCGCTCGTAAAAGAGCATGACGGTTAAGTCATGACCTAATTGCTTCAGGCCAATTGCGGTTTCCATGAGTTGCCGTTCAGCACCACCTGTATCCAACGACTGTCCGAGCATTACAATTTTCAAAGGATTGACTTGTTTCTTTGGGTTGGGCACAAGAAGGGAACGGTGGTCGTCAAGCATTAATTGGTGGTCTGATCATGGTCGCGGTTCTGTTGTTCGGCGAACTCATACAGATGAGAATTTCTGTCGAGTCTTGGGAACCCGTCGCCTGAATGGCCGTTCCACCAGATTAAACGATATTTGCCTGTCGACTGGCTTCGAAATAAATATTCGGACTGGCAATGCCCGATCCCGCCCGTCCCAACACGTACCTGATCAAACACTTGCTGAAATTTTTCAAGCCTTTGCGGCGCCAGTCGGGAAACGCCCTGGTCTCACACCGGCGCACAAGGAAACCATTCGCCGACATAAGGTCGCGCAGGCGTTCGACTGAAAAGCTTTGCAAATGCCCCCAGCGATGAAAAGATTTACCGCAGTCGGGACAAACTGCACGATTATCCAGCAGGTTTTCATTTGCTGGCACCGTACCTAAAAAGTACCCCTGCGGTTTGAGTACACGCCGTACCTCGACCAATGTTGAACTCAACACTTCCTCGGTTAAATGCTCCAACACTTCAGACATCACAACGGCATCAAATTTACAATCCGGGAACGGCATCGATTGAGAAAAACCAACCTGCGCTCGTTCGCCGATGTCGTAAAGCTTGCGAAGTCTCGCAATGGCGCTTTCGCTGGGGTCCAGGCTACTCACCAAAGCCCCCTTCTTTAGCAAAATGCTCTCCAATCCGCCCCGGCCCACGCCGATATTTAGTACGTGCATACCCGACGCTATTTGTCGTGCAATGAATTCATATCGTGGAAGCGCATTGGCGAACAC
>JAJAYN010000557.1 GCA_026786225.1 Burkholderiales bacterium
CGGTATCGTGCATGGGCGGCTGGAACTGGGCTGTCTCGGCATATTCGAAGAACAAGACCGAGGCGGTATCCCTGATCCGCTGGCTGTCGAGTCCGTATGTGTCAAAGCAACTGGCGCTCAAGGGTTCTTTTCACCCAGTCTTCCCGGCCGTCTATCAGGACCCGGAGGTACTTGCAGCGGTACCCTGGTTCGCCGATGCGTTACCCGTCGTCGAGAGTGCGCGACCAAGGCCTGTCACGCCGGTCTACAAAGCGATCTCGGATGCATTGCGGATCAACACCAATACCGTTATGGCGGGGGTGAAGACGCCCAAGCAAGCGCTGGACGAAATCGAACAGCGCGTGGCGCGAGCGCTACGCTAACCGCATAACAACATGAGCCAACGTTCTCTGCGTGACCGCATACTCGACCCCAGCGAAACGGCGCTGGCCTGGGCGCTGCTGACCCCGGCAATCCTGTTCATTCTGGCCATCGTCGCCTATCCCGTCTCAAGGCTGCTGTTCAACAGCCTCTTTGATGTGCGTCCCGCGCTGGGTGTGCCGATCACCTTCGTTGGCCTCGACAACTACGCCACTGCGCTGTCGGACAGCATGTTCTGGCGGGCCGTGAAGAACACGCTGATCATCACTTTTGTAACAGTGCCCGGTGCACTGGTGATCGGCCTGGGTCTGGCCATGCTGGCCAATATGCCATTTCGTTTTCGCAGTCCCATCCGGCTGGCACTGCTGCTGCCGTGGGCGCTGCCGCTGGCATTCGTCGGCCTGATTTTCGCCTGGTTTTTTCATAGCGAGTACGGCATCGTCAACGATGTCATTCGGCGCTTCGGCGGCGAACCGCAGATATGGTTCAATTCGCCCGCGCTGACTATGATGGCGATCTGCATCGCCACTATCTGGAAGACATCATCATTCATGGCGCTGATTCTGCTGGCGGGCTTGCAGACCATTCCTGCGTCGCTTTACGAAGCGGCCGAAGTCGATGGCGCCTCAAAGTGGACGCAGTTCATCGAGATCACGCTGCCGCTGCTGGTGCCGTCGATGTTGGTGGCGCTGATCTTTCGTACCCTTACGGCGATCCAGTCGTTCGATATTCCGTTCAGCATGCCCGGCCCCGGGGAAGAGACGCAAACACTGGCGATGTACATTCAGATCAACACCGTCGACTACCTCGACCTGGGCTATGGCTCAACGCTGGCGGTGTTCATGTTCATGTTGTCGATGGCAACGACGTTTGTATATCTGCGCTATGTGCGAGGGGATAAGGATTGAGATTGAATAACTTGTTCACGTCAAAGCGCTTGCGCTGGTTCGCGGCCGGCATCGTGCTCTTCAACGGCTTCTTTCCGGCGGTGTGGATTTTTTTCACGTCGCTGAAGAATGAAGTCGAGTTGACCGCCAAGCCGATCACCTACTGGCCGCAGAATCCGGTCCTCACCAACTACATCGCCGCGTTTCGCGATCAGCCGCTGCCGGGTTACCTGCTCAACAGCGCCATCGTCTCGATCCTGTCGATGCTGCTCTCGCTGTTCATCAGCGCGCTTGCCGCCTACGCCATCGCTCGACTGAACCTCAAACGGCGCAACCTGATCCTCACGTGCATCATCGCCGTGTCGATGTTTCCGCTGGTGACCCTGATGGTGCCGCTGTTCGAGATCATGCGTAGCCTGAATTTACTCAACAGTTACGTCGCGCTGGTGCTGCCCTACACGGTATTGAATCTGCCGATCTGCACGTTGATATTGGTGAGCTTCTTTCAGGACATTCCGCGCGATATCGAGACCGCGGCGATGATCGACGGCTGCACGCGACTCGGTGCGCTGTGGCGCGTGGTGATGCCGTTGGCAGCACCCGGTGTATTTACGGCGGGGATACTCGCCTTCGTCAATTCCTGGGATGAATTCTTGCTGTCGATGTCGATGAATGCGGCCGTCGCTTACCGCACGTTGCCGGTCGGCATTCAGATGTATCAGGGCGAGTTCTCGTTCCCGTGGCCGACAATTTCGGCGGCACTGGTGATCGCGCTGGTGCCGGTGGTGACGGTGATTCTGATTTTTCAGGAACGGGTGGTGAGTGGTTTGACGTCCGGCGGGCTAAAGGGATAAACAGGGAATTTCTCGAAACCTAAACTCCGTTCGCCCTGAGGTATCGAAGGGTACAGCACACCCAGCTGAATCATTGGCTTACGGAGCCAGCGCTTCGATACCTCAGCGCGAACGGGGGTTTTTAGGCGTTCCCAATAGTCAATCACTAGCATTGGCGGGGTTTTTGAGCACAAAATGCCTTGAAAACCCCGCCAATGCTAGTGTTTCAACAATTCAAGCAGGGAGCAGCACTTGTCGTCCGATCTATTCCAGCAAAGCAGTTTTCAGCGCCTGACTGATGTCCAATTCGTCGACGCCGACGCCAATCACGCGCGCTTCAAAGTCGATGGCATCGCGCTCATCGTTTCCGCACACGCCGCCGACACGCTGCGCATCGAGCTTGGAAAATCGCAGCTGCCTGACTACGGCTTGCTGCAGCAAACCTCCGCCACGCAGGACCTGTGCGTGACGCCGCACGACGAGGGCTGGCACCTCGCGTGCGGAGATGTCGTTCTCACGATCATGTCACAGCCGTTTCGATTCTCGTTGTCGAAGGCGGGCAAGACCGTGCTCACCTCCATCACCGATCAACATTTCCGCGGACGCACACGGACGCCTTCGGTGGGTCTGCAACAAAGCGACGATTCTGGCGACAGTCCTCGGCACTGGTGCGTATCACTCGCATTGAACAGCGACACGGCGGTGTATGGTTTCGGTGAGAAATTCGGCCCACTCAACAAACGCGGGCAACTGGTGCGCGGTCGCACTGAAGATGCGCTTGGCGTCAATACCGAGCTGTCCTACAAAAATATTCCGTTCTGCTGGAGCCCCGATGGCTGGGGGCTGCTCGCGAATACACCCGGCTTAGTACGCCATGGCGTAGGC
>JAJAYN010000558.1 GCA_026786225.1 Burkholderiales bacterium
AACTTACGCAGCCATCGCTGGTACGGCGTCAACGATCTTCGCTCGTTCGGCCACCGCTCGCGCACCGCGCAGATGGGCTATCACCGCTCTGACTACGCAGGGAAACCGGTGATTGCCATCATCAACACCTGGAGTGATATCAATCCCTGCCACAGCCATTTCCGTCAACGTGCGGAAGAAGTTAAACGCGGCATCTGGCAGGCGGGCGGCTTTCCGGTTGAGATGCCGGCGATTTCGTTGTCCGAGCCATTCCAGAAGCCCACCACCATGCTCTACCGCAATCTGCTGGCGATGGAAACCGAGGAGTTGCTGCGCAGTTACCCGATCGACGGCTGCGTGCTGATGGGTGGATGCGACAAAACCACGCCCGCGCTGATCATGGGTGCGCTGTCGATGAACCTGCCCTCCATCTTCATGCCGGCAGGCTCGATGTTGCGTGGCGATTTCAAGGGCAACTATCTGGGCAGCGGCAGCGACACCTGGAAATACTGGGCGGAGCTTCGCGCTGGCAACATCACCGAAGAAGATTGGCAGGGTTTAGAGGAAGGCATCGCACGTTCGCCGGGCCACTGCATGACCATGGGTACCGCGTCGACGATGACGAGTGCCGCCGAGGCGATGGGATTGACCCTGCCCGGCGCTGCATCGATCCCCGCGCCAGACTCCCGCCACGCGCAGATGGCGACGCTGACCGGCAAACGCATTGTCGATATGGTGTGGGAGGATTTATGCATTCGCGATGTGGTCGATGCACGCGCCATTGATAACGGCGTCACTACTGTGCTGGCACTGGGTGGCTCGACCAATGCGATCGTGCACATGATCGCGCTGGCGCGTCGTGCTGGTGTGTCGCTCGATCTCGCGCGCTTCGATGCGCTCGCCCGCAATACGCCGGTGCTGGCCAACATCCGCACGTCTGGCAAGTACTTGATGGAAGACTTCTACTATGCTGGCGGCTTGCGCGGCATGCTCGCCCAGCTCACCGACCTGCTCGATACCAGCGTGATCACCGCCAACGGCCGCACGCTCGGCGACAATATCGCTGGTGCCAATGTATATCACGACGATGTGATTCGTCCGCGAAGCAATCCGCTGGTCGCCTCAGACGGGCTTGCCGTGCTGCACGGCAATCTGGCGCCCAATGGTGCAGTCATCAAGCCAGCTGCAATGGAGCCGCAATTCCAAAAGCATTCGGGTCGTGCCGTCGTGTTTCGCGATTACAACGACATGGCCGCGCGTATCGACGATGAGAATCTCGATGTCGACAAGGACTCTGTCCTGGTCCTGCAAAGTGCCGGCCCGCAGGGCGCGCCGGGCATGCCGGAGTGGGGCCAATTGCCGGTGCCAAAGAAACTGCTGGCGCAAGGCGTTCGCGATATGTTGCGCATCTCGGACGCCCGCATGAGCGGCACCAGCTATGGCGCGTGCGTGCTGCACATCTCGCCCGAATCACACGTCGGTGGGCCGTTGGCGTTTGTGCAGAATGGCGACGTGATCGAGCTCGATGTTCCCAATCGCATGTTGAACCTGAAGATCAGCGACGCCGAACTTGAACGCCGGCGTGCCGCATGGGTACCACCAAAGCCACACTACACGCGCGGCTTCGGGACGTTGTATCTTAAGCACGTGACGCAGGCCGATCAGGGCTGCGATTTCGATTTTCTGGAAAACGGTGCATCACCCGAGCACGCAACGCCCGACCCGGAAATTCACTGATAAAAAATATTTTCTTCCCGAGGAGAACACCATGAAAACGTCAAAACCATTGTTTGCGATTTTGCTTGCAGCACTTTGTACTGTCGCCGCACCCGCATTTGCCCAAGACAAATGGCCATCGAAACCGATCAAGTACGTCGTGCCGTTTCCTCCCGGCGGCACCACTGATACGCTTGCGCGTGTGATTGCGCAAAAGCTTGCCGTCAGCCTGGGACAGCAGGTGCTGATTGACAACAAGCCCGGTGCAGGTGGCAATATCGGCTCCGATTTTGTAGCCAAGTCAGCGCCCGACGGCTACACGATTCTGGGGGGTACCATCAGCTCGCATTCGATCAACCCCAGCATGTACTCGAAGATGCCTTACGACGCGGTGAAGGATTTTGTCCCCATCACGCTGATCGGTACTAACGCCAATGTATTGATCGTGCATCCGGGCAATCCCGCAAAAACCCTTGCTGAATTTGTCGCCCAGAGCAAGGCAAAGCCCGGCTCAGTGAACTTCGCTTCAGCGGGTGCCGGCACTTCGCAACACCTGTCGGGCGAATTGTTCAAGAACATGGCGGGCATCGACATGGTGCACGTGCCGTACAAAGGCAGCGCACCGGCGATTCAGGATGTGATGGGCGGGCAAGTGACGATGATGTTTGACACCATGGTCGTCGCCGGGCCGCAGATCAAGGCTGGCACGGTAAAGGCCCTCGGCGTGACCTCGGCCAAGCGCGTGAAGGGGTACGAGAATATCCCCACACTGAACGAGTCTGGTATTCCGGGCTATGAAGTCGTCTCGTGGCAGGGCATCTTCGCGCCCGCCGGTACGCCGAAAGACATCGTGCAAAAACTCAACGCGGAACTGGTGAAGATATTGAACATGCCCGACGTGCGCGAGCGCTTCGAAGGGCTGGGACTGGACACCGTGGGCAACACTTCCGAAGAGTTCGCTGCGTTCCAGAAATCCGAAATCGCCAAATGGGCCAAAGTGGTCAAGAGCGCAAACATCAAGGCTGACTAATGAAAAGTAACTACATCGCGGGTGATTGGGTCAACGGCACACGCGCCACACCAAACATCAATCCGTCCGATACCTCCGATGTGATCGATGAATATACGCAGGCAGATGTCGCTGATGTGGGCCGCGCCGTATCGGCAGCGCGTGCGGCATTTCCGGCATGGTCGCTCACGACACCGCAGCAGCGGTTCGATGTGCTCGACGCTATCGGTACGGAAATCCTCGCTCGTAAAGCTGAGCTGGGTAATCTGCTGGCCCGCGAGGAAGGCAAGACGCTACCCGAAGGCATTGGCGAAGCTGGCCGCGCGGGGCAGATCTTCAAATTCTTTGCCGGTGAGGCGCTGCGCGTCGGCGGCGAAATTATTGGATCGGTACGGCCC
>JAJAYN010000559.1 GCA_026786225.1 Burkholderiales bacterium
GCCCACCACCGCGCTGGACGTCTCCATTCAGGCGCAGATCATCACGCTGCTGAAAAAACTCTGTCGCGAACACGGTACCTCGATCATGCTGGTCACGCATGACATGGGTGTGATCGCCGAAACAGCTGACCGCGTGGCCGTGATGTACGCAGGCCGCATCGCCGAAATCGGGCCCGTTTCCGAGGTTATCCACCATCCGCAGCATCCGTACACCATCGGCCTCATGGGCGCGATTCCAAACGTGGGCGATGAAGTCGAACGGCTCACACAGATTGACGGTGCGATGCCTCGATTGACCGCGATTCCATCCGGCTGCGCATTCAACCCGCGCTGTACGCGCGTGAATGATGTGCCGGACGGCCGCTGCACACGCGAGCGCCCTGGCCTGCTGGACGCGGGAAGAACACAAGCTGCGTGCTGGCTGCATGACAAAAATGTCCGTAGCGTTGCAGGCATACACAAGGAGACCAGCAATGTCTGAAGCAAAAATTCTCCTCGATGTCCGCGACGTGGCCCGCGAATTCGATGTCTCCAAGCCTTGGCTGAATCGCGTTCTCGAAGGCCAGCCTGAACAGATTCTCAAAGCGGTGGACGGCATCAGCTTCACCATCAATCGCGGTGAAACGCTCTCGCTGGTCGGTGAATCCGGCTGCGGCAAATCCACCGTGGCGCGCGTCATCTGCGGCCTCTACAAACCTTCACGCGGCGAAGTAATTTTCGACGGCGTCGATATGGCCAAGGCGCACGGCACCGAGTTGCAGAATCTGCGCAAGCGCTTCCAGATGATTTTCCAGGACCCGTACGCCAGCCTGAACCCACGCTGGCGCGTCGGCAAAATCGTCGCCGAGCCCATCCTCTCGCATAACCTTATTTCAGATCCGGTCGCGCTCAAAAAGCGCGTCGATGAATTGCTGACGCAAGTCGGCCTTTCACCACTGGACGCAGAAAAGTTTCCGCACGAATTTTCCGGCGGACAGCGCCAGCGTATTTCGATTGCGCGCGCGCTATCGTCGAATCCCGAATTCCTGGTGTGCGATGAGCCGACCTCAGCACTTGACGTATCGGTGCAGGCGCAGATTTTGAATCTGATGAAAGACCTTCAACGCGAATTCGGCCTCACGTACCTGTTCATCTCGCACAACCTTGCCGTGGTCTCACACATCTCCAACCGCGTCGGCGTGATGTACCTTGGCCGGTTGGTGGAAGTGGCCGAAACCAAACGCATTTTCCAGCGCCCGCTGCACCCTTACACGCAGATGCTGCAGTCCGCCATTCCCGATCTGAAAATGACCGGCAAACAACGCACGCCCGTCGCCGGTGAAGTACCCAATCCTCTCGATCCCCCAACCGGTTGCGCATTCCACCCGCGCTGCCCGCACGCGTTTGAGCGCTGCAAAGTCGAGCGCCCATCGCTGATCGATCACGAAGACGGCGGCCAGGTCGCGTGCCACGCGGTCGAAGAGAAGCGCATTCCCATTCGCTTGGCGGCTTAGTTTTCAGCGCATAAAATAGACAAAGTCCTGCATTGGCGAGCCGTTCGGGACCTTTTCTGTCTGCAATGTCCGCCAGTGCTTGTGTTTCACTTTTAATATTTAGCTTTTGGATGCCTATATTCCAAGATCGTCGCTGCCGCTTTTCGAGTTTTGTTTGTGGGTATTCTGTGTGGCAGCGCAAGTGATGAGCGCTTGTTCACGATGATTTTTTGTCCGCTAAACCAGGGAATGGTAGGGAGTAGCGCGGGTTGGTAGGCAGATGTGTTTCTCCATATATCGAGTAGAGCGCACCCCCTATGGCAGTTGTGATCACATCTCACCGACGGTACTTCCTTGTCGCAGCAATCGTTTCAGCGTTGCTTGCGTTTTACTGCGCGAGTGGTGCGCTGCAGGCTGCGATGCTGTTCACCGGCGTAAAGGCCCTCCGAAACTGGAGCCTGTGGACTTCGCTCGCCCTGGTGTTCGCTTCTGCAACGATTGCCTGTGCGTGCGCGTTTCTTCCCGTTCGTGCTCCCGGCACCTGGGCAAGTCGCCTCTTTGCAGCGCTTTCGCTATTCTTGGGTGTTGCCAGCGCGTGGTCCGTCGCCACCTACGAGGCAGCCGCTGATCGTTGTCTTGATTCCGGCGGTAGCTTTAACTACGTAGAAGCTGCCTGTGACCACTTTGCGTCTCAACCCTATATTTCGTTCCTTGCACGCAATGGGCTCGGTCTCACCACCACGATTTTGTTTGTCTCTGTTGCAGTGTGGTTCATCCACTTGTCTCGTAGGACCGCTAAGTCGGGTGATCGAGTGCGTTCTAATATGGCGCTCCACACTGACGCGCTGGCGCGCGCCCGTGAGCTAGATCATTAGACTGCAGAAAGAACTGATGAAACTATCTCCCACCGAAGAGCAGCAACACGAGATGCGCCTCGCCTACTATGACGGCGCCCCGGGAATCCTGGTATCCGGCCTCGTTTGGATTGCGGCCGCACTGGTGTGCGATCAGCTCGGGATAAACAAAGCCGTATGGACGCTGCTCATCGGCGGTGCGTTGATTCATCCGATTGGCATAATTCTTACAAAGGCTGCCGGACGACCCGCGAAGACAAGCAAAGCCAACGCACTGAACCAACTTGCGATGGCGTCGACAATTTGGCTGATTCTCTGCTGCGCAATGGCCTATGGCCTTTTCCTCTTAAAGCCAGCGCTATTTTTCCCGGCAATGATGGCAACGATTGGAAGTCGCTACCTTATCTTTGCAACTATTTTTGGCAGACCAATTTTCTGGGTGTTGGGAGCGAGCCTTATTGTTGCTGCAAATCTCGCCTTCTTCTTAGCGGCCCCGCCCGCCTTTGCCGCTGGACTCGGCGGATTGATTGAGGTTCTATTTGCTTTCCTGGTGTTTTCAAAAGTGTCCAAGCCAGCAGCCTAACGAATTCGCTCAAGCCGACCCGGCATCGGGGCGTCGGCCACGGGGCAATAGTTTCTTTTTAGTTGCATTTAATTTTAAAAGACCTCGTTACCTGACCCAAAAATTGGGGTGCAAGTGGACCTACCCGCAAGAATGCGCCTGCAGCGTCAGGGCGGATTTTCGTGGCACCGCCAGCCGCAATTGGCCGCCAATCGTTGCTACGCCGCAGCATCGAAATACCTGTCCCTAGCCCTTGACTTGTGTCAATTTGCCATAAAACTCGCTCATCGCTTTGGGCCGACCGACATTTCACGAGAAGGTAGACACCCGGAGACACTACTCACACATCAAATTAGAGTGGTTCAGAAATGGGATTCAGCAGAATTGTTTTGTCGAAGTTGTCCAGGGCTGTCTGTGCAAGCATCGGCATTGTCGCCACAAGCGGCATTGGTGCAGCCGTTGCCGCTCCGGCCGATACGACACGCGTTATCGTAGCGTTCCAACCAGGCGCGGCCTCCCAAGTGCGCGCAGCGGTTGCGGCGGCCAGAGGCCAAATCAAACACGAGATTTTTGGCATGGACGCCTTCGCCGTGGAAGTGCCGACCAACGCCCTGAATGGTCTGGAGCGTAATCCGAATGTCGAATACGTTGAAGAGGACGCGAAGCGTTATCCCTATTCCGGCACGACTCCTTCGACCGGGTCTCCGTATTTCGCTGGCCAACTCGTTCCGTACGGCATCAAGATGGTGCAAAGGCTGATCAACTACCAAATGGCGATGGGTTTGCCGGCAACAGGAAGGTTTGCATTATCGATTCCGGCTATGACTTGCAGCACGAAGATCTGAACGGCAACAGCGTGACCGGCGAATTCGATTCCGGCACCGGTTGGTGGTACACCGATGAAAATCATCACGGCTCGCACGTCGCCGGTACCATTGCCGCGATCAACAATTCCGGCGTCGGCGTGGTGGGCGTGAACTCAAACAAACAGCTCAAGTTGCACATCGTGAAGGTATTCAATGCCGCAGGCTGGGCGTATTCGTCCACCCTCGCCACTGCAGCCAACAAGTGCGGTGCAGCTGGTGCCAATGTCATCAGCATGTCGCTTGGCGGCAGCCGCAAGGTAAGAACCGAGGATCGCGCTTTTGCCTCGCTAGCCAGCAATGGCGTCCTGTCGATTGCCGCTGCCGGTAATGACGGCACCGTTGCAGCGTCCTACCCGGCGGGGTATGCGAGCGTCATGTCGGTGGCAGCAATCGATGAAAACAAACAGTGGGCGACGTTCTCGCAATACAACAGCAAGGTCGAAATCGCTGCGCCGGGCGTAAACGTGCTCTCCACCGTGCCGATGGGTGCCGGGTCCAAATCAGCGTTGACGGTCGGTAGCACGACTTACGCACCGGGTGGCATGGATGGCTCGCCGAAAGTGACGGCTACCGCGCCGCTTGCGGACTTCGGGCTTGGTGATGCCGTCAACAGCGCGGTCGCGGGAAAAGTCTGCCTGATTGCGCGCGGCACGATCGACTTTGCAACTAAAGTTTCGAACTGCCAGGCGAGTGGTGGAGTTGGCGCGGTTGTGTTTAACAACGTTTCAGGTGGCTTCGGCGCAACGCTCGGGACCACGGTAACGACGATCCCTTCGGTGACTGCGTCGGATACCGAGGGTGCCGCGATGAAGTTGCAACTTGGCCAAAGTGCTACCGTAGCGGTCACATCAACCAATTACGCGTTCTTTGATGGAACGTCGATGGCCACACCGCATGTTTCTGCCGTTGCTGCGTTGGTTTGGAGCTATTTCCCAGCCTGCACCGCTGCGCAGATTCGCAGCACATTGGGAAAGAGTGCTGAAGATCTTGGCGGCACAGGCCGCGATACCAAGTTTGGCTTTGGTCTGGTGCGCGCACGTGCTGCCTATGACCGCATCAGCACGCTGGGATGTAACAACTAACGAACTGACTTACAAATCGCCGCAAAGGGAAGGGGCGCTGCGGCGCTCCTTTTCAATTTGAGTCAGGCGGCGCGGATGTCAGTCGCTCAAAGGTTGGCCCGCAATGGGCACACCTGGTGAACCGAACTGATCGACACGAGTATCACGACACTAACAGCCGGAAATGTAGCAAAATTCGTTGCCGATGCCGCTAGCGGCCAATTTTCAGGAACTGCCATGCTCAACTCAACTGTTCGATTCGCCGTATTTTCTGTTGCCGTGTCGCTCAGCACCACCGCCACGGCAATCTTTGCGGCCACGCTCCCGGTCGCACCCGTCAAGGAAGTCACAGACACCCTGCACGGTGTTGCCGTGAAGGACCCTTACCGCTATTTTGAAAACGTCAAGGCACCCGAGGTGCAGACCTGGCTGAAGGGTCAAGGCGAGGTTGCACGCGAAATGCTGGACAAGATCGCGTTGCGCGATCAGATGGAAAAGCGCATCACCGAATTGGCGACTGCCACCGGCGACGCGATTCACAGCGTCATGCGCATGCCTGGCGAGCGCATTTATTATCAGAAACGCCCCAAGGATGAACGCCAGTTCAAGGTGGTGATGCGGGTTGGTCTCAAGGGCGCCGAACGCGTGCTGGTTGATCCGGAAGTCGATGCCAAACGCACCGGCGTGCCGCACGCGATCAATTACTACGTGCCTTCATGGGATGGCAAATACCTGGCCTACGGCATGTCGGCAGGCGGATCGGAAGATGCCTCACTGTACATTCTGGACGTGAAGACCGGCAAGGTCATCGGCCAGCCGATTCCCCGCGTGCGTGAGACGCTGGTGAGTTGGCTGCCCGATAGCAAATCGCTCGCCTTCAACCAGCTCAAAACACCGACGCCGGGTGAAGCGGAATCGGAAACCTTTCTCGACACCAAAGTCATGTGGCTCAAGGTCGGCGATCCGGAAGCCAGCGCGAAAGCGGTGTTCGGGCCGACAGTAACCACGCAACTTGGCCTGGCCCGCCTCGACGTTGCCTCGATCAATTTTACGCCGGGCAGCCCTTGGATGATTGCCCGTACCACTGACACCACCTTGCCAGAAGGTTTCCTGTTTGTCGCGCGCGCGGCCGACATCGGTAAAGCTAACGTCGCCTGGAAAAAGATTTCCCGTTTTAAGGACAAGATTACCGAGGTCGAATTGAAAGGCAACGACCTCTACTTCCTTACCCATCTCAATGCGCCGCGCAAGCGGGTGATGAAACTCGATTTGCGCAAACCCGTCCTGAATCTGGCCGTTGACGTCGCCGCCGCGCCGGGAAATGCCGTGATCGAGAGTTTTTCATTGACGCGCGATATGGTTATCGCCTCGGTCCGGGAAGGCACCGAGATCGTACTGCGTCGCTACCGGAAGGGAAACACACAGGGCGAGGCAATCCCGATGCCGTTCAAGGGCGCGGTCGGCGTGCATCGCGAGCCAGCGCATGCCTCGAACGAAGTGCTCTACACTTCAAGCGGCTGGACGCAACTGCCGCGAACCTTCCTGCTGAAGGGCGATGAATCGACCGATTCGGGCTTGCGCCTCAACCCACCCCTGCCGAATCTGCCCGAAGTTGAGGTGGTTGATGTCAAAGTGACGAGCCACGACGGCGCAATGGTGCCAATGACCCTCCTTTACAAGAAAGGCTTAAAGCGCGACGGCACCAATCCGACACTGCTCAACGGCTACGCATCGTATGGCTTTTCGGAGACGGCAGGCTTTTCTGCGGCCCGCATGGTCTGGATTGAGCAGGGTGGGGTGGTCGCTCTGGCCAATGTGCGCGGCAGTGGTGTGTATGGTGACGAATGGTATCGCGGCGGTTTCAAGGCCACCAAATCGAATACCTGGAAAGACGGCATCGCCTGCGCGAAATACCTGATCGCCGAGGGCTACGCTTCGCCAAAAACACTCGGCGTGATGGGCACCAGTGCAGGCGGCATTTTTGTCGGACGTGCGATCACGAGCGCACCAGAATTATTCGCGGCAGCAATATTTAATGTCGGCGTTCTGGACGCTGTGCGTGCCGAAGAAAGCGCCAACGGCATCACCAACATTTCCGAATTCGGCAGCGTAAAAATAGCCAGTGAATTCCCGGCGCTTCTGGACATGAGCACTTACCACCAAATCCGTGACAACACTGCCTATCCGGCCGTGCTGCTGGTGCATGGCATGAATGATCCGCGCGTCGATGTCTGGCACAGCGCGAAAGTCGCCGCGCGCATGCAGGCTGCCTCCACCAGCGCTAAACCGGTGTTGCTGCGTCTGGATATGCAGGCTGGCCACGGCGTTGGCAGTACCGCGACGCAGCGTTATGCCCTGTCGGCGGACATCTACAGCTTCCTGCTATGGCAGATGGGCAAGGCGACGCTTAAAAACTGAAGTGACGATCTTCACGTGACGACGCAAGCAATGGCGCGGCTCTCCGGCCATTTTAGTGCCACAGCCCGCGCCCACGTTGGCGTTTTGCATCCCGGACAACCTGCGCCACTTTCTGGTATCCAGACGGTTGATACGTCATGCACGCCGCATTCAACATCCCGGCAGCGATCGAATTGGTGCCGAGAAAAAATCCCGCTGCCTGCCCCTTGGCGTCAAATGTGTTCGCGCCAATCAGGCGGGCCTCGCCCTCTATGGCGAGCTTGGTTGGCGCGAAGTGGCGTCTGGTGAATCCGAGCACGGCGCATATGCTGTTCTAGAGAAAGCGTAGGATGGGCAAAGCGTAGCGTGCCCACCCTACGCTTCACTAAGCGAACGGCATCTCAATGCCCTCGCCCTTTGTTCGCCACTATTGCCTGTCAAGCTTTCGCGGTTGCTTTAGCGCGCATCAGCGCCCAACCGTCCCTATGCGATTGCACACCCTCGACAACACTCTCCTCAGCCCGCCAGCGGCACACCGGGCTGCAC
>JAJAYN010000560.1 GCA_026786225.1 Burkholderiales bacterium
CCTTTGGCTCAAACCCGCCCGTATCAACCACCAGATACGGCCGACCGGCACCGCGACCGTGGCCGTAATGTCGGTCACGCGTCAAGCCGGGCATGTCTGCCACGATCGCGTCACGGGTTTTTGTTAGGCGATTGAACAGCATCGATTTGCCGACATTCGGTCGACCGACGATGACAATGGTAGGTTTCATCGTTGCGCCCCGCCCGGAAGCCGGGGAAAGGCTACTTTACGTTGATGGCGAATACGCCGCCCTTATCGGTCTGTGCAACAGCGCCGTCGCCATTTTTGAGTAATGAAATGATGCGGCTGCCATCGGTTGACAGGCGCCCGATCAAATCACCATTCTCGGGCGACATCACGTGAATCAGTCCATCCTTGTCACCGACCACGAGTTTGCCATTGACCAGAATGGGGGTGCCGGGATCGCGAAGCACCAGTTTTTCGAGTTTCCATAACGTCGCACCGTTTGTTTTATCGAGTGCAAATACGTTCCCACCAGTGTCTGCCACATAGACGTTCTTGGCATCCACCGCCACACCGTCTGGACTGGATATTTCACGCGACCAAAGCACATTTCCACTCAAGGTCTCTACACAGCCCGTGCGCCCCTGATAAACGGCAGCGCAAACACGGCTATCGTCGAGTACTGGCGCGCCAGCGACGTCTGCAACACGTTCTAATTCAGTCGCGCCGCGCGCAAGCGAAATGGTGGCCTCCCAGATCGGTTTGCCGCCCTCAACTTCGATGGCGACAACTTTTCCGCCGGGGTATCCCGCATACAATGTGCCCCGATTCGAGACGACACCGGCATTGGTGCGAAGGGTAAGCGCCGGTGTCGCGCGCTGAAATACCCATTGCCTTTTGCCATCGATACGATTCAATGCAAAGATTCGCCCATCCGCAGTGCGCACGATTACCTTGTCGCCAACCACCGCTGGCGCCGCCAATACGTCGCCGGCCACACTCGCCTTCCACAATGATCGCCCGGCAGCATCAAACGCCAATACGTCGCCTTTCACGCTCGCAACCACCACGAGATTTTCACCTACACCAACACCACCGGCGAGTCGGACCTTTGTCTCAATACGCGTTACGGTACGCCCACCCTCTTCGGCCAGCGCGTATACGTCGCCGCCGTTTGATGCCACGTAAACGAGCTTGTCGCCAAAGCCCGGAACAAACAAATAGCCGCCGGATTTTCCGACGCTGGAAGTCCACACCAGTGATGCGGCGTTCGTCGCCGGCACTGCCGGTAAAGCTGGTGGCTTTTTGTCACTACTACCAAACCAGGCGCAACCAGGCAGCGTCAGAAATAATGCGCAGGCAATCAAACCAGCGGCGACTCGCCACGTGCTTGTGGTCGCCCCGGTGTCGATGACTCCGGCGCGCGCGGAAATGTAGTTACCGAGAAATCGCTCAGCTGGCTTGGTCACTTTGCGGCCTCTTTGCTGTCTTTCTTGTCCTTGGAATCATCTTTTTTGTCGGCGGGTTTTGCCGTACTTCCGCCAACACTATCTAGCTTGGCTTGTGAAAGCGCCTTCATGGGACTGCGGTCACCGGCCTTTTCCACAGCGATCTGGTAGGCCGCGCGCGCCTCATCCCGGCGTCCTTGGCTGACGAGTACGTCGCCGCGCAGATCGGCGGCCATTGAAACAAATGCTTCGTCTTTCACCTGATCGAGAATTTTAAGCGCGTCGTCAAACTTACTCTCTTCCAGCAATACGCTGGCCAAACGCACCTTGGCCACATTGCTGTGCACAACCGGCCCCTTGTCGACCACCCACTGCAGATGCTTTTTTGCAGTGACCAAATCATTTGCATCAAACGAGGCTTTCGCTGCCATCAGTTGCGCTTCACTCGCGTAAAAGGTATTTGGAAATTTTTCGGCAATCGCGCTGGCGGCCTCCGAGAGCTTCTTGGTTTCCTTGGCCGCAGCACTTTCTTGCGCAGTTTTCTGAACGCTTTTGAACAGCACCTCGGCTTGTTCGCCCTCGGATTTCTGATAGTAGCGCCAACCCTGTACGGCGAGCACACCGATCAGAAATGCGCCGACCGCGGCATAAATCCACATACCCCATTTTGCCCACCAATCTTTCAGAGCGTCGATGCGCTCTTGTTCTTCCAAATCATAAGCTGCCATACCGAATGTTCCTGCCTTTCTAACCAACTGAATCTATATTCAATGCTTTGCTATCGTCAGCGCAACATCATTTAAGGGCAGCTTTTGCTGCTCGCCACCTTCGCGTAAATTTTTGACACTCAACAAACCTGCCGAGACTTCATCCGGGCCAAGAATAATAGCAAAGCGCGCGCCACTGGCATCAGCCTTTTTCATTTGCGACTTAAAGCTCGAAGTTTTTCCATCCGTAGAGCCATGCAGCGCAACGGAAAGTTTGCGGTCCCTCAATTGTTCGGCAACGTTGAATGCGTGCTGTTCCAGTCCGTCGGCATAAACGACATAAACGTCTGACGATTCCAACTGGCCTGGAGGATTTTCCTGCAGCAGCATGATGACACGTTCGACACCCATTCCGAAGCCGCATGACGCAGCGGGTTTGCCGCCCAATTGCTCCACCAGTCCATCGTATCGACCACCACCGGCAATCGTCAGTTCCCAATCGCGCCCTTTGGCAACGAACTCGAATACCGTGCGATTGTAATAATCAAATCCCCGTACAAGTCGCGGATTGACCGTGAATTTCAGTCCGGCAGCGTCGAGCCGCTGTTTCAGGCCCTCAAAGTGCGTGCGCTCAGCCTGGCCCAGATAGTCCGCAAGCCTGGGTGCACCATCGACCAGTGCAAGCATTTTCGGATTCTTTGTATCCAGCGTACGCAGGGGATTGGTGTACAACCGACGCTTGGCATCCTCGTCGAGTTCACCAGCGTGGGCCTCAAAATATCCAACCAGCGCCTCACGATGTGCCTTGCGCGCGTCGGTGTCGCCTATCGAGTTAACGTGTAACTCGATGTCCTTGAACCCCAGCTTTTTCCATAGTCGCGATAGCATGATGATCTGCTCAGCGTCCACATCCGGGCCGGCAAAGCCGAGCGCCTCGACGTCAAACTGGTGGAACTGGCGATAGCGACCTTTCTGCGGACGCTCATGCCGGAACATCGGCCCCCACGTCCAGACACGCTTCGGTCCTTCGTACAAAATATTGTGCTCTATGGCCGCGCGCACCAATCCCGCTGTCGCTTCCGGACGCAAGGTGAGTTTTTCACCGTTCATGGCGTCCTCGAAGGAATACATCTCCTTTTCGACGATATCGGTCACCTCGCCGATGGAACGAACGAATAGCGGCGTCGGTTCGACAATTGGCGTACGCATCAGGCGATAGCCATATTGTTCGAAGACCTCACGAGTCGTGTCTTCGAGGAACTGCCATAGCGGCGCATCATGCGGCAGCAGGTCGTTCATGCCGCGGACGGCTTGCAGGGTTTTACTCATGAATTGCAGTTGAGTGCGCTAAGGGCCGGCGTCGACGCACGCGAAGTCCGGAAAACTCGCTATTTTACAGTGATTTAGCACACTCTTGCCAGCGCAGATTACGATCCTTGGCGGCATACATGTCGTCACCGTAGGGAATGGGGCTTTTCGCGAAACTCCTTTACTGGCGGGGTCTTTGGCGCATTTTGTGCCTGCAACCCGCACCAATAATAGAGTTTTACTCTTTCTACTGGCGGCTCGCGACCTAAGCGGAAATGCGCATTTTGCCTAGGCAATCTTCTTGATCTGGATATCTTTTTTACGTGATGTCGCCTTGCGCACGGCACCCACCGCGTAATTTTTTGCCACGTAGTCATCGACCAGCGCGTGAAACTCCTCGGCGATGCGGTCGCCTTTCAGTGTTACCGCTTTTTCGCCATCGATGTATACCGGCGCAACCGGACGTTCACCCGAGCCGGGCAAGGAAATGCCGATGTTGGCGAGCTTGGATTCACCGGGTCCGTTGACCACGCAGCCCATGACTGCAACGTGCATCTCCTCAACGCCCGGGTATTGGGTTTTCCATACGGGCATTTGATTGCGCAGGTAATTTTGAATCTTCTCAGCCAATTCCTGAAAAAACGTACTCGTGGTACGGCCGCAGCCCGGGCAGGCTGCCACCATCGGTGTAAATGACCGGAGGCCCATGGTCTGCAAAATCTCCTGCGCGACGATTACCTCTTTTGTACGATCTCCGCCTGGCTCGGGCGTGAGCGAAATGCGAATGGTGTCGCCGATGCCTTCCTGCAACAATATGCCCAACGCCGCCGTCGAGGCGACGATGCCTTTGCTGCCCATGCCGGCTTCAGTGAGACCAAGGTGGAGCGGATAATCGCAGCGTCGCGCGAGATCGCGATACACCGCGATCAAATCCTGCACCGCGCTCACTTTACAACTCAAGATTATTTTGTCGCCAGCCAAACCCAGCGCCTCTGCCTTTGATGCACTTTCAAGTGCAGAAACAATCAGCGCTTCACGCATGACGGCATCGGCTTCCCTGGGCAGAGTGAGTCTGGCGTTTTCGTCCATCATCCGCGCGATAAGCTCTGGATCGAGCGATCCCCAGTTCACGCCGATGCGTACAGGCTTATCAAACGCGATGGCCGTCCGGATCATTGCGCCGAACTGATCATCGCGCTTGCTGCCCTGACCTACGTTACCTGGATTGATTCGCAACTTTGCCAACGCCTTTGCGCAATCCGGTACTTCCGTCAATAATTTGTGCCCGTTAAAGTGAAAATCGCCCACCAGTGGAACAGTCAATCCCATATCATCCAGCGCCGCACGAATTTTCGGCACCGCGCGAGCCGCTTCTAGCGTGTTGACCGTGATACGCACCACTTCCGATCCAGCGCGAGCGAGCGCGGCTACCTGTGCGACGGTTCCCGCGACGTCCTCGGTGTCCGTATTGGTCATGGATTGCACCAAGATAGGTGCGTCGCCCCCAACTCGAACAGAGCCGATGATGACTTGGCGCGATTTGCGGCGATGTATTCCTGAAAACACGATTTACTCCGAAAAAATCATTGGCTGCTTGGGACGGTTTCGATTATTTGACAATCACGCGCGCGACGGCGGCACGCGTGTTTGGCGCAAGGTCAACTTCCTTGCCGTTGTACGCCATACGCGTTGCCTGCGCATTGCCGATGACAACTGAAAACGGCGGCCGTCCGCTCACTTCTTCGGCGTCGCCGCCTTTGAACGTACGGTCCAACAGGGTTTTGCCCGCGCCATCGATTACCTGGACCCACGATTTGTCGCTGAACGTGAGCCCCAGAACGCTATTTCCAGCTGGCGATGGCGGACGGCTCTCCGCACTGTTCTTCACCGGTGGCGGAGCTGCCGCTTGCACGACCGGTGCTACGGTAGCCGCAGGTAACGTCGTCAGCCGCGGCGAGGCAGTCTCGGGCTGCGACGGCACCGACAAAACAGGGCTCGTTTGTGGTGTTGCGCTAACCGTTTCCGCGGGTAAGACACTCACAGGGGAAGGCGGCACTGCGATCTGCACGCTTACTGTTTTTTCTTCAGTGGCCGCTTTTGGCCGACCGCCTTCCGCACGGTATGGCCGCACGTACTCCCACCACCACCAAACGACGGTAAGCAACAAACAAGCGATGACGGCGGAGATGAGCACGCGCGCACGCGGTGTGGCTAATTCGCCTTCTGGCGGGGGCACATTTATATTTTGCTGCGATGGCATCACCACAACGCTCGCAGTAATGGCTACTGCGGCCAGATGCGTTTGTTCGAGCAATCCCAGCGCCTGCTCAGGCTTCAAGCCCACTTCTTTTGAAAAGTTGCGCACAAAGCCGCGCAGGAAAGTACCTTTGGGTAGTGCAGCATAGTCGTCCTGCTCAAGCGCCCTCACTTGCTTGACGCCCATGCGCAAGCGCGACGCCACGTCTCCCAGCGACAAACCGGCTTTTTCCCTGGCAAGCCGCAACAACTCACCCACTGAACCACTTGACGCTACAGCACCAACGGCCAGAGGCTCGCTGGCCGCCAGGTTATCAGTCACGAGTATCGATGACTGGGTATTGTCGGATTTCAAGATACCGGTCTCATTCACGATTCAACCTGTCGATCTCAGCGGAGCTCGCCAGCCGCACGGGTTTGGCTCGCATCGGGAAAACGGCGGCGCAATTGCTGAACGTAACTCGATTCGGCCGATTTGTCGTTCTGCATGCGCGCGATACGTGCACCAAGCAACAACGCGTCTGCGCTCGGCAACTGTACAAGTTGATTGTGTCGTGCCATCAGCGCTTCCGCTTCGCGTGCACGACCGCGTGAAAACTCGATCTCGGCGAGTTCATAAAGTGCGGCGGCCATCAGCGGCTGGCGCTGCACAGCTGCCCTGAACTGCGTTTCCGCACCGCGAAGATCATTGGCTTTCTTGAGGCAAAGACCGGAATTAAAAAGTGCACTCTCGGGGGTCGCATAAAGTGGATTTTTCAGTGCCGCCTGAAAATATTGCATCGCGTTCACAGGGTTTCGTCGCTGACACACAAACCAGCCGTAGTTGTTCA
>JAJAYN010000561.1 GCA_026786225.1 Burkholderiales bacterium
CTCGCGCCTCGTGCGGCGCTTCTTGCCTGCGTACTCCAGGCCGGCAAAGCTTGTCTGTTTCATGTCCAGATCTTCGCCTCGGCGTCCGCTTGGCACCATCCTGCTTGACCCGGATAAATCAGCGGTTCCTAAGGCCTCAGACTCATGCACCTTCTCATGTCACCCACCTTCGAATGCAACGAGAGCCCGAATCCAGCCGATCTGGCTGTCGTGGACGCCGGCATTGATCAGTTCAACCTGGCCGAGCCGGAGCTTCATAGGGTCAAACCACTCGCCGTATTCGCTCGAGGAGCTACTGAGAATGTCGTCGGCGGGGCAGTTGGAAGGACGTGGGGGCAATGCTGCGAACTGCAGCAACTTTGGACGGTCGAAGAAGCCCGAGGCCAAGGCATCGGAACACAACTGATGAATCGGTTCGAGACAGAGGCAACTCGTCGCGCCTGCTGGCTGATCTACCTTGATACCTTCACATTCCAAGCTCGGCCCTTCTATGAAAGTCGTGGCTACAGGGTAGTCCTGGAAACTCAAGGTTTCACCAACGGCATCGTCAAGTACACCATGCATAAGCACCTCGCACCACCGTGAAACTGACGCCTAACTCGTCGCGCCACTCGCACGCGCCAACAGCGGCGCGCCCGTGAGCTAGATCGTTAGGCAGCACAAAACAACCTTCCTTGACTCGCCGGCCGTGTATTGCTACGATGCAATACATGAAAGCGCTTCCGCTTGCTCGAACAAAGGAAGTCCGCGATGACGGCACCATCGTCGAGGTGGTCATCTGGGAGCTGCCAGAACCACTCGTACCAAGCAGGCACTTGTTCAAGTACCGACTGTTCTACGGAACAGCCCTCGAAGAACGAGTGCGCTACGACAACGAGCGCGGCAAAGGCGATCATCGCCACGTGGCCGGGAGAGAGTTGACCTACGTCTTCGTGACCGTGGATCAGCTGCTTGATGATTTCGAACGCGATGTTCAGAACTGGAGTTCGCAATGAAGGCCATCATCGAAGTAGCAAAACGTGGGGCAGCCATCCGCGGAGCACGGCAACAGATCGCGGCGTCGCGTCACGGCCAAGTTCCAGACTTTCGCCTCAGCTTCGAATCAGCCCGGGCACTGTTCGCTGACCTTACACCTGCGCGGCTAGAGCTTCTAGATACTCTGCGCCGCGTAGGGCCCTGTAGTGTTTACGCACTAGCGAAGTCAGCAGAAAGAAACTACTCGAATGTGCACACAGACATTGGGCGCCTAGAAGAGATTGGCCTTGTTGAACGCACAGAAGAAGGCTCCGTATCAGTGCCGTACGAGTCAGTTGAGATTCTGGTTCCTTTGGCGCAGGTGGCGAGTGCTGCCTAACACCTGCTCAAGCGGAGCGCCAACGGCATGTCACGCTGGCCATCAAGCGCTGGGCCTGCTGTCCAGCGCGCCATGCCGCTGTCGCCCGCTTAGCTCGAACGTTAGGCCTCAGATTCACCAATCCCGTCTTCGCCAGCAAATTCACCCATCTTGAGGCACCCGATGACAAGACAGATCGTATTCACGCCAAACGCGGCAAAGCCTCCGCCTATGTACAGCCAGGCAGTGAAGGCAGGCGGACTGATATTCGTATCCGGAACGGCTCCTACAGATCCGTCGACCGGCAAGTTCAAAGGCGAGACCATTCAAGAGCAGGCACACCAATGCTTGAAGAATATTTCAGCAATACTTGAGGCAGCCGGCAGCTCAATGGACAAGGTCGTGAGCGTCACCGTCGTCATGGCTGAGGAAGACGACTTTGCAGGCATGAATGAGGAATGGATGAAGTGGTTTCCAATGAATCTCCCTGCCCAGCAAGGCGCCAAGCTGCCAGCGCGCATTCCAGGTCTCAAAGTCTCCATTGCAGCCATCGCTGAGGCCTAACCCCTCGCTCAAGCGGAGCGCCAAGCAAAAGGGACCGTGATCAATGTTTTTCGCAGACTGATAAAAATATCGGCCACGGCCCTTTTACTCTTTCACTCCCACGGGCGGCATGCCGCGAAATAATATTCGCGGCCTGCCTCCAAGGTTTCGGTCGGTCTGTTACCATATGACCAACATCATGACCAACAGGAGTACGCCATGTCTGCCATGAACCTGGCCGAAGCAAAAGCGCATTTAAGTAAGCTCGTGAGCAAAGCCGAACGTGGTGAAGAGACCATTATCATGCGGCGCGGAGAGGCAGTCGCCAAACTCGTCCCCGTGACGGGGCTAAAAAAAACATTACGCTCACGTGCCGATTTTCGTGCTTCGCTGGCGAAAGCCAGTAAGCCAACTGTCGCATTGATCCGCGCCATAAGGGATGAGGGCTATTGATGATTTACCTCGACACGAGTTTCATCGCCCCGCTGGTGATAAACGAAAAAACGAGCGATGCAGTAGAAGCTTTGGTAATCAAAGTAAAGCTTGGCGAATTAGCCACGAGCATGTGGACGCAGATCGAGTTGGCAAGTCTGGTTGCGCGCAAACTGCGCATGGGTGAGTTTTCTGCCAGCGAAGCCGAAAGTGTTCGCCGTGAGTTCGCGCATTTACTTGATGAGTCTTTCCATATTATTTTGCCAACAGCGACCGATTTCGCCGTCGCCACGCAGTTTCTGGCGGTGCCCAAGACCGGCCTGCGCGCGGGAGACGCATTTCACCTGGCCATCGCCGCGAGGCACCAAGCCAAAAAAATATACTCACTGGACAAGACATTCATCAAGGTTGGCAAACAACTCAAACTGCCAGTCAATGCTGGTATCCATTGAGCGCAGTCGGCAGTGGGTGTCTCCTGTGCGTTCATTATTTTGAGCACGAAGGGTCGGCGTCAAAGTGATGTCTTCTGAACATAAGTTGACGCCGACCCTATCTCCTGATCTTATCTCCTGCGGCTAACACTGCAGTCAGGGGGAGCGCCAAAAGCTGCGCTTTTGGTACCCTCCTCGCTTCGCGCGCCGGCACCCCTTTATTTTCTACGTGAGCCGTCATATGGGAGACGCCGTGCCTTTTGATGAAAACGCTATCCGTCACCGTATCGAACAAGCTGCGCGGTCCGAGATGAACCTAACCGAGGACGTGGCTGGCGATGTCGCATTCCATATCACCGATTGGCTCAGCGACCTCGAAACGTTTTATCGGTTTTGCCAAAATCCTGCTGCGTTGTCGAATGAGGATCTCTCCAACCTTCTAATGGCTTTCCTCGTCCACGTTCCGAATCACGTTGCGGCAGACGGCAAACTCTATAGCGGCATGGCAGTGACAGACATATTCAAAGTTGGAGCCATAGATAAATAATGACGGCTAACATTGCGGTCGAATCGCTCCCTTCGGTCTCGGGACGCGCAACAGCGGCGCGCCTGTTACCTTAAACGTTGGGCGTCATCATCACGCTTTACGTTAATCATGAATTTCATTACTATAGTGCGTGATCAGATCGTTTACGTGTCCAGAAACTGAGGCTCTCGCAAATGGCGAGCACGTCCGGCGATTTGCAAACATTGCTCTTGTCGCGCAGCGAAAACATAGACAGCTACAAATCGCAGGCCAATTGAGTGATTTGCGTGTACCCCCGGGCAATCGCCTCGAAATATTGAAAGGCGATCGCCGCGGGCAGCACAGCATACGAATCAATGATCAATGGCGTATTTGTTTTCGATGGACAGCTGCAGGCGCCGGAGACGTTGAGATAGTGGATTACCATTGAAAAGAGGTACATATGAGAAAGCTCAAGCCTGTCACCCCGGGTGACCTCCTCTTGGAGGAGTTTCTAAAACCCATGGGAATTAGCCAGTATCGCTTGGCAAAAGAGATTAGTGTTCCAGCCCAGCGTATTGGAGACATCGTGGCGGGAAAACGTGGGGTCACCGCCGATACTGATTTGCGGCTTTGTCGTTTCTTCGGCTTGTCTAACGGCTATTGGCTTCGTGCGCAGGCGGCGTTTGATACTGAGGTTGCTGAGCGTGTAATAGGTCCCACGCTAGTGAAAATAACACCTTGGCTCACGCATTCAGGCCAACAAGTCGTTGCGAAGGACGCGCCAAAAGCGGCGCGCCGTTGAACTTCAACGTGAGGTCCCATGAACACCTACTTTGAATTGCACTCGCCTCAAGTTAGAGCGATCTATGCTCGCGGCATCATATTCGGTGCGCTCCTTGCGAGCTTGCTTTCCGGTTGCGCTTCCCTGCGACCGCCGGACCTTGACCCCACGCCCCTGGAGGCCAGCGGGCTGCCCGCTCCAGACATCACCGTCCAGCTCCCGCAGTTGGGTCCTTGCACCGATGCGTCGGACCGCGCCTTCTCACTCGATTCGTCGAAGCCGGTTACCGTGCTGGTGCACGGGTGCAATGGGTCGACGGGCCGGTTCCGGTCGCTCGCACAGCTCTATGCGTTCCACGGCCAGCAGGCAATCTGCTTCAACTATGACGACCGGGCCAGCCTGCTGCAAATCTCCGAGCAGCTGGCCACTGCAGTCGGGGCGCTGGCGGGAAGAATGCGCAATCGCGACATCACCGTCATCGGCCACAGCATGGGCGGGCTGGTGGCGAGGAAGGCGATGGAAGGCGAGCGTCGCACGGATTGGGAGCGCGACGGGGTGAACGTGAACCTGGTAACGGTCTCGGCGCCACTCTCGGGCATCGCGGTCGCGAACACCTGCGGCTATCGCAGTTTGCACTGGGCGAGCCTGGGCACGGTGCCGCTCATCTGCTGGGCCGTGACGGGCAACAACTGGTACGAGATCACCGCCTCTTCCGATTTCATTCGCCGCCCCGGTCCGCTGGTCGCCTCGGTGCGGCGCTACGTGAAGGTGGTCACCGATGAGCGCGATGCGTGCCGCCGTCGCGACCCGGCGGGCACCTGCCTGGAAAGCGACCACATCTTCAGCCTCGCTGAACAGTGCCAGCCGATCATCGACGGTTACCCGCGCCTCGCCAACATCCAGGTCGCGGCGGGGCACGTGGCGATCGTGGGCTACAAGGGTGTCGCGCCGCGCCAGCTGGTCTCGATCCTGCAGCAGCAGGGCGTGCTCGCCGCCACAGCTGCGGGACGCGAGGGCGCTCTGGAACGGCTGATGGCGGTGCTCTATTGATGTTGAAGTCGCCGGTAAATTTGCGGTCTAATTACGCTATTCGTTAGGCGTCGCCAAGAGTCGCTTTCTCACCGTCCCCCAAAAGGCACAAATGCGAATCGCCGTATCGCTGCTCTTCCTGGCATTAATCTCTGCGTGCGCCGCACCAAGCCAAGACATAAGACCTGTGGATTCTCAGGTGCTGATTGGCGTCTGGAAGGTGGATCTCCGACCCAAGCCGAACGACCCGGCGTACTTTCAAGAGTTCGTTGTGACAACGATCAAAGGGAAGACATTCTCTGGAACGTTTTACGGCGCCCCCATCGAACAAGCGAGAATCAATATCGACTGGGGAACCGTGCGCATCGCCTTCGTCACTTCAGACCGGTCAGGCCCATACAATCACTCGGCGACGCTCAGCGGGAATCGACTGGATGGTCTAACGAACTCGACCGGAAGGGACTTCTTGTCGTACTGGAGCGCTATCAAGCCGTAGTCAGCACGCGCGAAGCGGTTTTACCTTCGGCGTTACGCGGCGGCCGACGTCGGCATCGGACTTGATTTGCGGGCGACTTCGAGGCCGCGTATCAATCTGTCGAGCGATGCATTTGGTGCAGCGTTATTCTTGCTGCTGAGATGGCGTTGCAATTTCACGATCAGGTCATAAATCTCGGCAATCGATGTGCAGGCCTCGATGCGCGGCTGCATGCGATCAGCGGCGGCACCCATGAGGTGCCGTGCTTCAAGTGTTAGTAGGCGTTTGGCCGCATCCAGCTCGCTGATTGCGGCTTTCGGCGGAGGCTTTGCTGCGGTTGCGGCGCGCGAAGGACCAGCGGCTGCTGACACCACTGCAGGTGCAGTGCGGGCCTTCTCCACCACCAGCGGCGGTCGAACTTGCGCGATGATCGGGTCGTTCTGCGCTGAATTCCGGTCGGGTGCGATGTAGCCCATTACCAATAATTTTCCGAGCACGCCATGCACACCGACGATATCGCCAGACAGCGCAAATAGTTGATCCATCGACCGGAATCCATCGACGCGTTCCATCAGGCGCTGTTGGGCGGGCTCCAGCTTCGCGGCGGCAAATGCCGAGCGGCCCAAGTCAGTGACGTGCAACACCTCATCGTCGAATCGCGACATGTCCAACAAGGCTTTGCTGATTTTGGCGATACTCATCTACGGCGGTTCCAGAGAAATTGGCGCAAACAACTGCGTCTTTGCGCATATCGGATATTAGTTGCGAACTGTAGCGGAAAAAGTTACCCGTGCACTTCACTTTTGCGTGCGGTTGACAATTGTTTACATGTTTAGCCGCGTGTGGCTCGGTCACCATTTGTCGCGTCTCGTCACCAGAACCTTCGGGCCAGCTTCCCCCCTCTGGTAACGGATACGCAGCCGCATCTCGCGGCGGGTTCCAGGCAACGTGACGCCATTGAATCCAGAGCGAAAAAGTCGGAAGTGCCCATGGAAGAAAACATCAATACGGCGGGAAGCATCTTGCATGTCGTTTCCTGCTAACGACTCGACGTTCAAACAGTATTCGCGGGCACGTGGGTGTCGCCTGCTCGAAGGCGATTTTTATATGCCATCCAGCATTGGCGCGGCGTTTGGGACGTTTACGTCTGGA